>JBJEFT010000512.1:0-3382 GCA_051874315.1 Candidatus Ornithomonoglobus sp. | reverse complement strand
ATATAAGATATTTTGACCGTCGGCTTCAGACTGCAGGATATTGTTATTTTATTCTCGCCCGGCCGCAGTTCAAAGAAATCTCCGCCCGTTGGGGCCCGCGCGGTTCCGTCAGCTGTAAGCGTACCATTTTCCATATCAACAATATTCTCGGTGTCAGTTTTTTCTCTTTGGAACTCCAGAGCCGTAACGCCGTCGCTTATGCTAACCGTGTAAGCATAACCCGTATATGAGCCTGTCAGCGTTATAATCGGACGTGTTGGCGCGGTACCGATATTGTATACCGTGAACGTTTGTGTTTCAGACGTCATTGTCGCGGTCATATCTTCACCGTAACCCAAAGGAAGCTGCGCGTCGATCGGTATGCTGCTGCCGATCGGAATAGGCTCTCCTGCAATAAAATCTGCCCGTGAGAACGGTTTTGCGTTGATGCTGACACTCAATATCGCTTTTTTACCCGCCGCCTCAGGAGCGTATTCTACAGGCGAAATTATTGACGCGTCCCATACTATCCCGGGCAAATCATCGAAGCGAAGTTCACCTGTGCCGTGAAGCCAGCTGGCAATTTTGCTGAACCTGTTCTGCAGTTTGTATATATCATCAGCCTTAACTCCGACATTTATCTGAAAAACACGCTCATTATATAAAAAGCGTCCGGATGAGTTACAGGCGGACAGGTCAACAACTCCGTCCGCGCCGTCCGGCTCAAAGGTAAGCCGCTTGACCTCCGGCAATACCGGGCGGAGCTTTGTGGAGGCATATATCCCGAACTCCCGGGAATGTCTCCCCTTAAATGTAAATCCAGTTTGCATATTGTCTCCTCCTAAAATCCGCCTATCATAACGCTTCCAAGACCCGATGCGATCGTGCCGGTAAGCTTTTTAATCAAAGCCTGTGTATCGTTTGCAATTTGGAAGGTATAGGAACCGTTATTATTATAGGTCATGCTTGATGACGAAGATGTACCGATTTTTGATGATATTTTATTGACAGATGAAATCAGCTCATTCAAAAGACCGCTTGGGCCCGCTACAGCTTTCGCATAATCTACCGTTGCTTGTGAAAAAGCCGCCGTAAGCTGCGCTGTATCAAATGTGTTTTCCGCAAGCTCATCTATCCCGGAAGATATGCCGTATGTATCTGCGCGCATTTTGCTGAGAACCCGTTTCTTTTCCTGTTCGGTCGTATCGTAAAGCGCCTGAATATCGTCCAGCTCCGCTTTCTCATCCGCCTCAAGGTCTGCAAGCTCCTGCTGATAAAGCAGCTGTTTTTTCTGGTCAAGCAAATCCTGATATTTCTGCTGTCCGGAATCCGTAACCGCGTTTTTGTATATGTCAAGCAAGCGGTTGACTTCATCGAGGTCCGCAGTTCTTGTCTCCTGCTCATATTCTGATGTAAGCTTTGAACGCATGTCGGAATAGTCGGAGCTGATCTGCGACATTTTATCCTGATACGCCTGAAGCTTATCGTCATATTCTTCTGAAACGGCTCTGTACATGTTAAGATATTCATTCACGGTGTTATCCATGTAATCCTGAGGGCCTATCACGCCTTCTTCGTACATTTTTTTCAAGTTCATCAGGCGCGTCGTGTAATATTGAACTTTACTGTCCCCTACCTCGTCCCAGTCGTCAAATGTTTCGCGAATATTATAATAACTATCCGCGTACTTGATATATTCATCATAAATTGCACGCTGTGCGTCAAGTCTGGCTGTGTAAAGCTCCTTGTCCATCTCTGCGCGCTTTGCCTCTGAAACATCAAGCTTATCATAAAATTCCTCCGCTTTGGCGATCATTTCGTCAACGCCGTCAAGATATTCCTTCGCGCTCAGTCCGAAATATTTCTGCTGAAGTTCAAGAGCCTCTTTGGTCTGAGAGACCATATCGTCAAGCATGTCATCCGAAAGCTCGGACATATTTGAGTAATACGTTTCCCAGTCTCCGGTTGTCTCAAGCATCCACTGTTCCCGCTCTTTTACGCGCGAATATGCTTCAAATGGATCATCCCCTACCTCGTCCCAGTCGTTTTTGAGAGTACGCAAGGCAATGTAATCGGCGCTTTCCCCGCGTTTTTTATCGATCATCTCCATAAAGGAATCGAGATACTCTTCATCCCATTCCTGCATGGTGTCCAGATATTCGCGCTCGGTTATAAGTCCCTTGTCATATGCCTTCTGAACCTTTTCTTCAACACGCTTTATCGCGTCAACCTTGCCCTCATAGCTCAGAGCGTTATATTTCTCCTCATGCTCTATCCATTTTGCGGATACGGCCATCTGTTCATCATAAGCCTCTTTGCTCTTTAAGAAGATTTCCTCCTCGATAACCTTGATGTCCTCGGCATTTTCTATGTACTGCTTCTGGAAGTCAAGCCACTGCTGAAGCTCCCCGCTTGCTGACACGGGATGAGTTTTTGAATAATGCGCCCACGATTCAGCCGCCGCCGTAAACTCGTCGGAGTTGTCCTTTCCGGTTGCATAATGCGGCATACCCAGACCTTCCATGATACGTTTTGTCTGGCTCGCGGTATACACCTTAGCGCCCTTTGAAAGCGGAAGTATAACGTCTCTGCCGTCCGGAATAAACGCGTTGCCGTTATCAATGATAAGCTCACGAGGATCCGCTATGCCCTTCTGGTCGTTTACCATGGCAAGACCGCCCTTAAAATAGCTGTCACCTGTCGCTTTGTTTGCCCACGGATAAGCTGCTCCGGGCTTTATTGCCGACTGTACGCTATCATACACAACCTTATAATGCGCTGTACCGTATATATCGGGAGCTTTTGTCGGATGCTCTCCAAGACTGAAATTCGCATTGCCGGATGCGTCAGGTACTGTTCCAGGATGGTTGCCAAGACCGAAATTCGCATTGCCGGATGCGTCAGGTACTGTTCCAGGATGGTTGCCAAGACCAAAATTTGCATTGCCGGATGCGTCAGGTACTGTTTCCGGTGTTTCCCCTGTTTCATAATTAACTTTTCCTTCTGCATCCGGTATCTCCGGTTCTTCAACCTCATTGGAAACCCATGTAATTTTGCCTTCGGCTGTGATCTCGCCCAGTTTATTCCCATCCAAGTCATTTATGTCAAATCCGCCGGTATCAACATTAAAGGTAATTGTTACCTGATTATTCGCAATAAGCTCTTTGAGCTTTTCGTCTGCGCTGTCCAATACCGATATATCGCCCGTTGCGGACACCTGTAATTTAACTTGTCCGTTGGCGTTTACACTGTCGACCGCCGCCTTAACATCCTCGATAACGGAAACATCGCCCTGAGCATTGATTACAATATGCTTTTCCTCAGGGATAAGACCCATGCTATGTGCAAGCTCGTTTGCTTGTTCTGCAACTACTGCAAGTGCTCCGGCACTTGCAGCGCTCCC
>JBJEFT010000511.1:0-3400 GCA_051874315.1 Candidatus Ornithomonoglobus sp. | reverse complement strand
ATTCTCGCGGCGGACTGTACCGCCGCGGCAAAGAAGGAGAACACAATGGAAAAAGAAAAATTTTATCTTACAACCGCCATTGCGTACACATCAAAAACACCTCATATCGGCAACACCTATGAGATCGTTTTATCGGACGCAATAGCACGACACAACCGTTTCATCGGAAAGGATGTCTATTTCCTAACAGGCACGGATGAGCACGGTCAGAAGATACAGGAAATTGCGGAGGCCGCGGGCATAACACCTCAGCAGCATGTTGATAAAATCGCGGGAGAGATACGCGACATTGCCGATATGCTCAACGTAAGCTATGACGGCTTTATCAGAACGACTGACGACTATCATGTAAAGGCTGTTCAGAAGATTTTCAAAAAGCTCTACGATCAGGGCGATATTTACAAGAGCGAATATGAGGGCTGGTATTGTACTCCGTGCGAGTCCTTCTGGACAAAAACACAGCTTAAGGACGGCTGCAACTGCCCGGACTGCGGCAGACCGGTTCAGAAGACAAAGGAGGAGGCTTACTTCTTCAAAATGTCAAAGTACCAGAAGCAGCTTGAGGATTATATTGAGCAGAACCCGAATTTCATTCAGCCGGAATCAAGAAAGAATGAGATGCTCAACAACTTCATAAAGCCGGGGCTTCAGGACCTCTGTGTTTCGCGCACAAGCTTTACATGGGGTATTCCGGTGGAGTTCGACCCGGGTCACGTTATCTATGTATGGATAGACGCGCTTTCAAACTACATCACAGCTCTCGGCTATGATGTGGACGGCTCAGGCGAGCTGTATAAGAAATACTGGCCGGCAAATGTTCATATAATCGGCAAGGATATTTTAAGATTCCACACAATCTACTGGCCGATCATGCTTATGGCGCTCGGTGAACCGCTGCCGAAGCAGGTATTCGGTCATCCGTGGATGCTGTTCGGTGAGGAAAAGATGAGCAAGTCACGCGGCAACGTTATATATGCCCAGGATATGGTGCGCCATTTCGGAGTTGACGCGGTAAGATACTATATGCTTCACGAAATGCCGTTTGCTCAGGACGGTACGATCACATATGAGGTATTCATAAGCCGCTACAACAGCGACCTTGCAAACACTCTGGGCAACCTCGTTACAAGAACAGTCGCAATGGTGAACAAGTATTTCAGCGGCATTATTCAGGAAAACAACACCCCCGGCGAGTTTGACGACGACCTCATTAAGACTGCTGTGGGCGCCATTGAGGCGGTTGAAAAGAAGATGGCAACCTTCCGCGTTGCGGACAGCCTTGACGAGATCTGGAAGGTCGTAAACCGCGCGAACAAATATATCGACGAAACAACACCGTGGATACTCGCAAAGAGCGATGAAACAAAGCCGAGACTCGGCACTGTGCTTTACAACCTTGTTGAGACTATCAGAATAATTGCGGCGCTTCTCACATCTTATATGCCCGAAACGGCTCAGAAGATCGCGGAACAGATCGGCGCGTCAGACCTTTCATATGAGAGCACAAAGAGCTTCGGCACAACAAAGCCGGGTACAAAGGTCGGCGAAGGCGCGGTATTGTTCGCAAGAATAGATATGGAAAAGAAATTAGAGGAGCTGGCAGCTGAAATGGAAGCAAACGCGGAACCAAAGATAGAGATCGCGCCTTACAAGGAAAATATTCCGTTCGAGGACTGGGAAAAGCTTGATATAAGAGTCGGAAAAGTTCTCGAATGCGAGCCTGTCAAGAAATCAAAGAAGCTTCTTCGTTTCACCTTGCAGGTAGGAAACGATAAGAGACAGATTCTTTCCGGCATAAAGGCATATCACGATCCTGAGGAGCTTATCGGCAAAAATGTGATATTCATCGCAAATCTCGCGCCGAGAAAGATGATGGGGCTTGAATCCTATGGTATGATCCTTTCAGCGGAGCATGACGACAAGCTTACCGTTCTTACAACGCTTAATGATATTCAGTCGGGCGCTGAAATAGTTTAATAAAAGCAGTTTAAAGGGCATAGCACGGTTGGCTATGCCCTTATAATTTGGTCTTTATTCAACTTACTCCTTGAAAAGCATATAGTAGAGCTGTTATATACTTTCGCACTGTATTTGTGGTGTATAATAATTAGCCACAGCCGCATTTTCGCGTGCTCCGTGACCTACAACACCTATAACTATAGCCATAATTATGGCTAAGACTATCGCAATGCCTCTCCCCGCGGCGGTAACCGCCTTCACTGTTGCAAATAGTCCGATAAGTAAAACCAAAACAACTGCAAGCTTCCAGAAATAAAGTGTCAGCAGCATAGTTATCACACCGCCGACAATGCTCACAACAATACTCTGTACTATCGCACCTCCAAGATTGAATATCAAAACTACCGATTTCCAATAGAAAATCATCCATACTACAGAAAAGAAAATCCACAATCCTAACATTACACCGCTTGATAAATTACTCATATCTGTACTCCTCCCGCTGCGTTAACTCTTTCTCTTAGCTCATTTGCAAAGTCGCGTGCCGTTTCTTTTTTTATTGAATAAACTGTTATCTGATCTCCGCCGCGGTGACTTATTGTAACCTTATGATTAACCGCCATAAATGCAAATAAAACCGCAAGCGCGATCGTGAACGGACTTGCAAACATTGCAATCAGCGCCAGAATAGTAAAAAAGCAGTAATAATACGATAATCTAATACCTGTTTCAACCTTTAAAATATCCTCATACATCAAAACCGGCATTTTATTAAGCTTTTTAGGCTTTATCTCCAGCTCTACCCTGTCCTGCTCCAGTGTTGCTGTTGTTTCTATTCTCCCGTTAAGTCTTATTCCACGAGTTGAATTCAGTTTATATACCTTATCCTGAATAATCGTTTCTTCTTTTGTTTTAACTTCTTCCATTTTTTCTCTCCTTATAATTTTTTTCGGCTGTTAATCAAGTACGGGCAGTGTTATATTGCAAGCATTGATAACCCACTCTTACCATGAATTGAGTTTATTATTATAATACCACATCTGTCAAGATAAATCATGGACTGACAGGGTTAAATTATGTCTTTCATTTTCTTACCCCCTTATAAATTAAAAAGCTTTGAAGAACAATAGAAAGGATACTAATCTATAAATAAAATCACACACAAAAAAATTAATTATACAGCTCGCATTAAGTATGTATAAGGATATTTCGTTTCATATTAAAATTATATAAAAATTTCATAAAATTTTATAAACAGCGCAACCTTTTGACCTTTACAATCGTTTTATATATAGAAGGGAGTGTTTTAACTATGAAAAATATGTTTAAAAAATTAGTTTCAGCGGCAGCCGCTTTGGCAATCACAGCGGTAGCGTCAACCGTATCTGCCGTATTTCCTGATGTATCTGAAACAGACGGCTGTTATACAGCGGTAAATCTG
>JBJEFT010000510.1:0-3406 GCA_051874315.1 Candidatus Ornithomonoglobus sp. | reverse complement strand
AGCCTTTGTGTTCTTACATTCGGGATACCCCGGACACGCGAGAAATCTTCCGAATCGGCTCAGCTTGTAAACCATCATTCTGCCGCACTTATCACACGGAACATCGGAAACCTTATCCTTGATTTCTATTTTTTCAATATTCTTGCGGGCGCGCTCGAGATTTTCCTCAAAATCAGGATAAAAGCCTTTAAGCAGCACGATCCAGTCAGCGTCCCCCGCCTCAACATCGTCAAGTCTTGATTCCATATTTGCCGTAAAGTCTACATCCACAATATCCTTGAAGTTTGACTTCATAATATCGGTTGTCACATTGCCAAGCTCCGTCGGGATAAGCTGCTTCTTTGAACGCTGAACATAGCCTCGTGAAACAATGGTCGTTATCGTAGGCGCGTAGGTTGACGGACGACCTATTCCCTTTTCCTCAAGCTCCCGTATAAGAGTCGCGTCAGAGAAGCGCGGGGGGGGCTGAGTAAAATGCTGTCTGCTGTCAATATCGGTACATGCAAGCGCGCTGCCCGCTTCAAGCGCCGGAAGTGATTTGCTTTTTTCCTCCTTCTCGTCGGTGGACTCAACATACACGTTCATATAGCCCTTGAATACGATCTCGGAGCCGTTCGCCCTGAACTGATGCCCGTTTGCCTCAAGCTCCGCGCTTGTAAGGCGGTACTGCGCCGCGGTCATCTGGCTTGCCGCAAACCTCTCCCATATCAGCTTATACAGCTTATACTGCTCATTTGTAAGCTTATCCTTAATGTCAATCGGCTTTATATTGATTGAGGTCGGTCTTATCGCCTCGTGCGCGTCCTGCGCATTTTTCTTTGCCTTAAACTGCCGTGTCTGCGCGTTTTCCTCGCCGTATTCCGCCTTGATAAACGCGTTCGCCTCCGCGAGCGCATCCTCTGCAATACGGAGCGAGTCGGTTCTCATGTAGGTTATAAGACCTATCGTGCCGAGCTTTCCGCCAAGGCGGACACCTTCATAAAGCGTCTGCGCTATCTGCATTGTGCGGCTTGCCTGGTAGGAATATTTGCGTGACGCATCCTGCTGCAGCGTGCTTGTCGTGAACGGCGGCTGCGGATTGCGCTTTTTTGCGCTCTCCTTTGTGCTGAGAACTGTAAATTCACTGTCCTTAATATCATCAACAACAGCCTGCGCCTCCGCCGAAGATGTGAGCTTTGTCTCTTTGCCGTTCTCACCGTAATAATGCGCCGCAACAGTCTTTTTTGACTTTTTATCTCTCAGCTTTACATCTATTGTATGGTATTCCTCAGGTACGAAGTTAAGTATTTCCTCCTCGCGGTCACAGATCAGCCGCGTCGCAACGGACTGAACACGTCCCGCGCTCAGACCCCTCTTAACCTTTTCCCATAAAATCGGGCTTATCTTGTAGCCCACAATACGGTCAAGCACACGTCTTGCCTGCTGAGCGTTTACAAGATTCATGTCAATGGGTCTCGGATGCTTTATAGCCTCCTTGACCGCGTTTTTCGTAATTTCGTTAAACGTCACGCGGCAATGTGATGACGGATCGATCTTCAGCGCGTGCGCCAGATGCCAGCTTATTGCCTCACCCTCGCGGTCAGGGTCGGTTGCGAGAAGAACCGTGTCCGCTTTTTTAGCCTCTTTTTTAAGTGAGGCAAGCAGCTCGCCCTTGCCGCGGATCGTAATATAGCGCGGCTCGAAATCGTTATCAACATCAACTCCGAGGGTACTCTTCGGCAGGTCAATGACGTGACCCATCGAAGCCACCACCTTATAGTTTTTTCCGAGATACTTCTGTATAGTGCCCGCCTTTGCAGGCGACTCAACAATAAGAAGCTTTTGCTTAACTTTCTTAGTTGCCATTATTTCCTCCTCTTTTCTCCCTATATGCTGCGCTGACGTACCAGCTCATACATCATTACCGCCGCGGCGACAGCCGCATTCAGAGATTCCGCAGAACCATGTATCGGTATAATTATATGCCTGCATTCCGCCAGTATTTCATCACATACGCCGTTTGCCTCATTACCTACAATAATAACGGACGGTCTTTTAAAATCAGATGAGGTATATGGCATACTGTCGTCACGCAGCGCTCCGCAGTACAGTTCAAACCCCTGCTTTTTCATACCAAACAGTCGCTGCATTTCAAAATCCGGTACAACATTGATATTGAAGAATGAGCCCATGCTTGAACGCACAGTCTTAGGACTGTAAAGATCAACGCAGCCCGGGGAAAGCAGCACAGCGCCGAAGCCAGCCGCATCCGCTGTACGGATTATTGTGCCTAAATTGCCCGGATCCGATACATTATCACAGTATATATATGGTTTTCCGCTCTCGGCAGAAAATCCCTCGTGGGACGGCATATCAATCACGGCAATAATTCCCTGCGGCGTTTTCGTATCGCAGAGTCCGTCAAAAAGCTCATCCTTAACAATAAAAAGCCTTGTGCCCGAAGGATAACCGAAGTCCTCATTATTATAGAAGGACTCTGAAACAGCCGCCATGGCAATTTCCATGCGGGAAGCTGCAGCATCGCGAACGGATTTAATTCCCTCAACGGTAAAGCGTCTCTCCTGTACTCTCACCTTCTTCTGCTGCAGAGATTTAATATATTTATATGTTTTATTCTTGGTTGTACTTATTATATCAATCATTTTCAACTCCGCATAATGAAATCTTATCCTATATGCTTTTCACTAAGTTTCTATAGTCAATGCAAATACGACGTACTTAATGCATGCTATATATCATACTACAGAACTTCCGATTTTGCAAGAGAAAATTTAATTTTTTACAAAAAGTTATTATTATATAGTAGAAACTCACATTAAAAACGTTAAAAATAAATTTTACTATTGCAATCCGGAGTAAAATATAGTACAATATATTGTAGGTTAGTGTTGACTAATGAGACCGAAATAATAAGGAGAGAATTTTTACATGAGGAAAATTCTAATTTTGCTTACCGCGCTGCTTGCGCTTTGCTTTACGTCCGCGGAAGCGGAAACAATTTATACAAATAACGCCAATGAATACGCGGATATAATGCAGGAATATGCGCCGCCGCGTGAGGTATCGTCCTTTGCTATGGAAGTACAGAACGATGAATCGCCAAATATCCTGCTTGCCGCATATGATGGCAGCCTTGAGGACTGCGGAGCGCTTTATGACATATGGGATGAATACAACATACATACGTTGATATATGAAACCTCTGATGATGCCGACGCGGCATATGAGTATTACATTGAAAACGGAATACCTGTCTGCTATAACGAGATAATGATGCTTGAAACAAGCAGACCTACCAAATACCTGCCCTACCTCTCATGGGGCGCCGGATATATCAACACCTCATGGCTCACCTCACAGCTGGAGCTTCATTTTGGCTCAGTCGGAAATATGCCTGAGATTACCG
>JBJEFT010000509.1:0-3406 GCA_051874315.1 Candidatus Ornithomonoglobus sp. | reverse complement strand
ATGAAAGTATAGCCTTTTTTCTTGAAATTGTCAATATATTTTTACCAAACGGGATAAAAAGCGCTGCCAAATGGGATATTTACTTTCCGGGATAGCAGATAACCGAGCGCACGTCATAACCATCAAGCTTCTTTCTGCCATTAAGTCCCGCAAGCTCGATAAGGAATGCCATTCCCGCAACAGAACCGCCCAGCTCCTCAATAAGCTCCGCCGCCGCGCGTATTGTTCCTCCTGTCGCTATAAGGTCATCTACAAGCAGCACCCTCTCACCCGGCTTTATTGCGTCCTTATGGATCTCGATCTCCGCAGTGCCGTATTCAAGAGAATATGTCTTTGACACCGTTTCACGCGGAAGCTTGCCTTTTTTTCTCACAAGCACAAAGCCCTTGCCTAAAGCGTAGGCAACCGGCGCGCCCAGCAGAAAGCCTCTCGATTCCGTTCCCGCAACCACATCAAACTCAAGGTCCTTTACCAGATCAATTATTCCGTCAATTGCAAGCTTCAGACCATTAGCGTCCTGAAACACTGACGTTATGTCACGGAATATAATTCCCTTTTCCGGAAAATCCGGTATGCTTGTAATGTAATCCTCTACTGTTTTCATCGTAAATTATCCTCCAGATTTTATTCTTATGTTTTGTTTATAACTTCATTTTAACACATTTATTTACAATAAGCAATAGCTTTAAACTCCAAAGACAAAAAAATTCCTCTGACAAAAATGTGACAGAGGAAAATTTTCTGCTATTTTTAAATTACTTTGTCTTTTTCTTTGATGCGCGCTTCTCAGCTGCTGCCTGAGCCTTTGCTTCAGCCTCAGCTTCCTTCCATGCAGCCCAGAATGTGCTGGCAATGAAGATCGATGTGAATGCGCCGATTACGATACCTATGATAAGCGGTAAAGCAAACTGCTTGATTGTTGTAACACCGAGGATGTAAATCAATACAATTGTAATCAGGGTTGTGATCGTTGAGTTGATCGTACGTCCAAGTGTTTCCTGAATACTTCTGTTTGTCATCTCAGTAATTGACTCAGTGCGTCTGCGTGACTTCATATTCTCACGGATACGGTCGAATATGACGATCGTGTTATTGATCGAATAACCAACCACTGTAAGCATTGCCGCAATAAATGTTGAGTTAATTGCAATGTTTGTAACAGTATAAACAGATGCCATAACGAGAACATTAATAGCAAGCGCCGCTACAGCCATAACACCGCTTCTCCAGTCGAAACGGATGATGATGTATACGAGCATACAGAGAATTGCAAGCAGCGTGTATGATACAGCCTTCTGCTGAACCTGCTTACCGAAGCTCGGTGAAGCTGACTGAACTGACAGAAGCGCCTCGTCATCAAGACCGTACTTGTCCTGAAGAGCTGAGAAAACAGCATCCTTGTTAGCCTCGCCGCCGTCCTCCGCATCGCCCGCCGGAAGCTTTATGATAGCAGCCTCGCCTGTGGCGCCTGACTTCTGAATTGTAGCGTCAAGACCTGTCGCATCCTTAACAAGAGCTGCGATCTCATCATTCTCATAGGTCTGTCCAAGGTCAACCTGCATTCTGATACCGCCCATGAACTCAACGTCAAAGTTAAAGCCGCCGTGTACAAAGTACATTACGATACCTGCAATAATTATGATTATCGGCAGAAGAAGGAACTTTACCTTATTACCTGCATAATTAAATGTCTTATTCATTTGCAGCACCTCCCAAAGCTTTCTTTGCGTTAAAGTACAGATTCTTATTTGCAGCGCCTATGTTTACAAGGTTTCTCATAAGGAACTTTGTTATAATAATAGCTGTAATCATTGAGAGAACAACGCCTATACCGAGTGTTGTTGCAAAGCCTGTTACTGTACCTATACCTGACATGTACAATACCACACATGAGATAATTGTTGTGACATTTGAGTCGATGATAGCCGAGAAGGCCTTATTAAAGCCTGCCTCAACAGATGCGCGGATCGTCTTGCCCGCTGCAAGCTCCTCCTTCATACGCTCAAATATGATACAGTCCGCGTCAACCGCCATACCGATCGAAAGAACGATACCGGCGATACCCGAAAGACTGAGGTTTACTCTGAATACGCCCATTGCAAGGCTGATAAGACCTACATAGATAAGCAGCGAAATATCAGCGATAAGACCGGGCAGTCTGTATCTCCAGATCATAAAGAGCATAACGAGGAAAATACCTATTGCCGCCGCCGTAAGGCTTGTCGGGAGCGCGTCACGACCAAGCTCAGCGCCTACTGTTTCCTGCGAGATCTTTGTCATTTCAAACGGGAGATTACCCGAGCTTATCTGGTTCGCCAGCATTGAAGAATCTTCGGCTGTGAAATCACCTGTGATCACACATGAAGTCGAATCGATCTTCTCCTGAACTCTCGGTGATGATACTACCGTATCATCCATTACTATCTTGATTATGTTGTTCGGTGATGCCTTTGCAGCAGCAGCCTCTGTTGCCTCGGCAAACTTCTTTGAGCCCTCTGATGTAAATTCAACCTGTACATAGTACTGTGAATTTGCGTTCTGGCTCGGCTGGCCGTAGATGCTCTTTGCTGATGTAACATCATCGCCGTTAAGTACAACATTTCCGTCCGCATCCTGGAAGGTAAGCTTAGCTACCTGTGAAAGAAGCTCAACCGCTGCGTCTGTCTGCTCTGTTGCGGACATTGAATCAGCCTCTTCCTCTTCTGATACGGAATTGCTTCCTGACGGAATTTCAATTGTGATTTTTCCGCCCTCACCTATTGAGATACGCGACTCAGTGTAGCCTGCGCCGTTAAGACGTGTCTCATAGATTGATCTGACAGTTTCCATCTCGCTGTCTGACGGGTTATCGGCATTAGCCTGGAATGAGATAACCGAACCGCCGGCAAGGTCTATACCCTGTCTTATACCGGTGTTACTATCAAGCATTCCGCCGAACTTAGAATTCATTGCACCCGGGAGACCCAAAAATGCAACGAGGTTAAGCGCGATAGCCACAACTACAACGAAACAAAAAATGACAATGCTTTTCTTTTTCATTTGCGTTTAACATTCCTTTCTTTTTTTAGATGAGCATAGCAAAACTCACCCATTATAATAACAGCATAACCCTATTATACAACTTTACCTGTTTCAAGTCAAGTCTTTTTTGCAAAATTTCAAACCTCTTTATTGATTATTTCGAGCGCTTCTGCATATGTTATGCCGTGCTCACGCGCCGCGTCTGCAACATCGGCTGCCACCGGCTTTACATCCGAAACGCCGAAGCCGCTTGTTTTTATCATGCTGATTTCACCTATTGAGGTTGAGACCGTCGTTACGGTCTGCTCCGTCTCATATGCCGCCGCGGAAATACGTCTTACACTCTGGGCAGATGTATTTCTGAGAATTTCACCCGCCGCCTTAT
>JBJEFT010000508.1:0-3429 GCA_051874315.1 Candidatus Ornithomonoglobus sp. | reverse complement strand
GATGATGCGATAGACGGAGTATTCCGCAGGGACTTAGCGGAAATGCTAAAGGCTATAAATCCGGGCTTCCTGCGTTTCCCGGGCGGCTGTGTGATAGAGGGCTATAATCTTGATAACCGCTATAAGTGGAAGGACAGCATAGGTCCCGTTGAGGAACGAAAGGAAAACTGGAACCGCTGGGATCTGCATACGGACGGATATAACCATTACAATCAGACCTTGGGACTTGGCTTCTATGAGTATTTTGAGCTTTGCGAGTACCTTGAATGTGAAGCGATACCGGTTGTAAATGCGGGTATGGCGTGTCAGTTCCAGACAAATGAAACCGCGCCGCTTGACAGCGCGGAGTTTGAGCAGTACATACAGGACGCGCTTGATCTGATTGAATTTGCAAACGGTGATGTTACCACCGAATACGGCGAGATCCGCGCGGAAATGGGACATCCTGAGCCGTTTAACCTCACAATGCTGGGAATAGGTAACGAGCAGTGGAACACGGAGGAAAATCAGTTCAGAAAACGCTATGAGGCTTTTGAAAAGGCGATACATGAGAAATACCCGGATATAAAGCTTATCGGTACAAGCGGACCGGATGTAAATTCGGCGGCATGGCGCGGAGCGTGGAGCTGGATACGCGAGAATGAAGCAAAGAACGACAGTTTTGTTTATGCCGTTGACGAGCATTACTACATGACACCGGAGTGGTTTTTGCAGAACACGGAATTTTATGATAACTATGACCGCGGAACATATGTATTTGCGGGTGAATATGCGTCACGAACAAGAAACCTCCCGAATGACCCTGAGGCGAACACGCTGTACACTGCGCTGACCGAGGCGGCATATTTCACGGGGCTTGAAAGAAATTCCGACGTTGTGAAAATGTCTTGCTATGCGCCGCTCTTTGCAAGAGCGGGATATACGCAGTGGTCACCGGATCTGATCTGGTTTGATGACGTCATCTCCTACGGCTCTCCGAGCTATTATGTGCAGAAGATGAACGGCAATAACTTGGGTGATTACAATGTAAAGACAAGTGTTGCGGATGGTTCATATACAAACGGAATATTTACAAATGCCTCGTATGACGAGAGCACAAAGGAGCTTATTGTAAAGGCTGTAAACACAACAGAAAACGAAATCACGTTAAAGCTGAATTATTCTTATGAGCTTGCGCCCGGTAACGCGTCTGTTACATATATAACAGGAGATGATCCGAATATCTCAAACAGTATTGAAAATCCGGAAGCGATAAAGGAGCAAACAGAGACAATATCTCCCCAAGACAGTCAGGTTACATATAATTTAACGCCGTATGAGTTTGCAGTAATACGTATTCCCGCATATACATCGGAGGAATCTGCGGACATTGCAAACTCCACCCGCGGCGGAAAGCTTGCCGATCTTGCAAGGGCAATGGAGGATTTTGATATTACAGCCGAATACGAGTGTACGTTTACGGATATTCCGGCTGATGCGTGGTATAGGAATGCGATCGGATTTTTACAGCAGAAGGGCATAGTTGAGGGCTATGACGATGTGACCTTCAAGCCGGAGCAGAAAATCACGGAAGAAGAAATGAATATAGTCTTATCAAGATTAGAAAATAAATGAATTCACACAGAAACGGAGGAGGAATGAAAAATGTTTGAATTCAAGGAAAATACAAAATTTGACCTGGTGGGCATGGGTGAAGTCATGTTAAGACTTTCACCGCCGGGAAAGGAAAAGATTTCGCAGAGTGAGACCTTTGAGAAGAACGCAGGCGGTTCGGAACTGAACGTTGTATCAGGCGCGGCAATGCTCGGACTCAGAAGCGCGATTATCACAAAAATTCCTAAGAGCAAGATGGGTAACTTCATCAGAAACAAGATTCGTTACGGTAATGTTTCGGACGACTACATCGTATACGATGATTCACCGGAGAAGCGCCTCGGTATCTATTATTACGAGAGCGGCGTATATCCGCGTAAGTCATCATGTATCTATGACCGCGCAAGAGCGTCGGTAAACTCACTCACACTTGATGAGATCAATCCGGCTGTATACGACTCAACAAAGATATTCCATATCAGCTCAATCACGCTTGCGCTCTCACCGGAGCTGAGAGAGGTATCACTCGAAGTAATTAAGAAGTTCAAGGAGGCGGGCGCGCTTATCTCCTTTGACGTAAACTACAGGGCGGCGCTCTGGTCGGAGGAGGAGGCAAAGCCGGTTATCGAAAGCATTTTCCCGCTTGTTGATATGCTCTTTGTATCGGAGGAGACATCGAGAAGAATGCTCCGCAGAACAGGCACGCTTGAGGATATTATGATGGGCTACGCGCGTGATTACGGATGCCGTCTTGTTGCGACAACACGCCGTGAGGTCGTTTCACCTACAAGACATAACTTCAATTCAAAGATATTCTTTGAGGGGCGTTTTTATGAGGATTTACCGTACAAGGAAATCGAGGTTGTCGACCGTATCGGAAGCGGTGACGCATACCTTGCAGGTGTTCTCTACGGTCTTGTCAAGAACCGTGACATCAACCGCGCGCTTGAGGTCGGAAACGCGTTATCAGCCGTTAAGAATACAGTTGCGGGCGACATGAGCGCAAGCTCAATCGAGGAAATCCGTTCGGTTATCAAGTCTCACAAGGCAACAGGTCCGCAGGACGAAATGGTAAGATAATTATACATAATACATGGCAGGGGTGAAATTATTCATCCCTGTTTTTGTGTTCAGTGGATATATATGCGGAAAATGCGGATCAACAGCGAAATTGTTACAAAACGTACAATAATCAGCATCGAATATTACAGCTATGTTACATAAAACCACAGAAAAATTATGTAATCCACTTTATCCGCACACTTATCCACGCAAACACATGATAAAATTTCCGATGAAATCAATATTTCCCGCAGGTTATCCACATTATCCACATCGCGCGGGGATAACTTTTTTGTTATGAGGTTTACATAAAATAATTATAAACAGATATTATCCGCATATGCGGATAGGGAGCTTTATGGAACTGATAAAAATATTTGAAAAAATGCTTGACTCTCCCTCAGGGGCAGGGTATATAATGTAATTGTTCATGAACAAGATTACAAATCAGGAGGAATTTACAAATGCTTACTATCGGTCAGTTTTCAAAAACGTGTATGGTGACGATTAAGGCGCTGCGTCACTATGACAAAATAGGACTTATAAAGCCGTGTTCAATAAATGATGAAAACGGTTATCGTTTTTACTCAGAGGAACAGATACCGCGGATGCTGCTTATAAAGAAGCTGAAATATTACGGTTTCTCATTGACGGATATTAAGGACATACTTTCTGATGAGAGTACACTTTTAACAAGACTTAGAAAACAGAAAAATGTGCTGTATAGTCAATCAGCGAAACAGAGCTTGTAATAAGCGAGCTTGACAGGCATAT
>JBJEFT010000507.1:0-14247 GCA_051874315.1 Candidatus Ornithomonoglobus sp. | reverse complement strand
AATGATGCCGACGGAATGCGGATCGCAAGAAACAGTGACTTTAAACGGCTTATAAAGCAGTATAACGCTCTTATGGACGAATCTCAGAACTGGGAGATTCCGGCGGAGGTAGAGCCGGTTATGAGAGAATATCAGAAATACGGCTTTATATGGATGAAAACAATTGCAGCATACGGCTTCGGCGGAATACTGGCGGATGACATGGGTCTGGGAAAGACATTACAGGCTATTTCGCTTATGCTTGATATGAAGGCAGCAAATAAAGGTCACGGCAGGTTTCTTGTCGTATGCCCTTCATCGCTTGCGCTGAACTGGGAAAGCGAAATACGCAAATTTGCCCCGTCGCTGAGCGCTGTCACTGTAGCGGGCACAGTGTCTGAACGGAATGAATATATTAATAAGATAGATGAATATGATGTGGTGATAACCTCGTATCAGACTTTGATTCGAGATATATCAAAATATGAAAATATGAGCTTTGATCTGCATTTTATTGACGAGGCGCAGTACATAAAAAATCACGGCACGCAGATGGCAAAGGCTGTAAAGGGCATAAAATCAAAGGTACGCTTTGCGCTGACGGGAACACCCGTTGAAAACAGTCTTGCCGAGCTTTGGAGCATATTTGATTTTATCATGCCGGGGTATCTTCATGCGTATACATATTTTAAAAAGACCTATGAGACCCCGATCGTAAAACGGCATGATAACGACACGGTGCGGGCGCTTCAGAGACTGACCTCGCCCTTTATTCTGAGGCGGCTGAAAAAAGAGGTTCTTACCGAGCTTCCGGATAAGACCGAAACGGTTATGAAGGCAAAGATGGAGCCGGAGCAGAGCAAAATATATTCGGCAAATGTAATTGAAACCAAACAGATGATAGGTTCCTCAGGCGGCAGCGGAGAGGACAAGCTGCGGATACTTGCCATGCTTACAAGACTGCGTCAGCTGTGCTGCGATCCTTCACTGGTGTATGAAAATTATACCGGGACAAGCGCAAAGCTTGAAATGTGTATGGAGCTTATTGAAAGCTGTATAAATGCCGGACATAAAATACTGCTGTTCTCACAGTTTACATCAATGCTTGATATAATAGCAAGAAATCTGAGCGAGCGCGGTATAAGCTATTACACTCTTACGGGAAAAACAAAGCCGAAGGAAAGACTGAGAATGGTAAACAGCGTTAATTCGGACGATACTGAGCTGTTCCTTATTTCGCTTAAGGCGGGCGGAACAGGACTGAATCTTACAGGGGCGGATATAGTTATCCATTATGACCCGTGGTGGAATGTTTCGGCGGAAAACCAGGCTTCGGACCGTGTATACAGAATAGGACAAAAAAGGAATGTTCAGATATATAAGCTGATTGCGGAAAAATCTATTGAGGAGAGAATTATCGAGATGCAGCAGCGCAAGGAGGCGTTATCCGATATAGCGCTCAGCGGTGAGGGCGACATTATGAAGATGTCGGCTGATGATATTATGAGTATTCTTGAATAGCGTGTAAGGGATTGTCGTTTTTGCGGCAGTCCTTTCTATTGAATATAGGAAAATTAACTAAGGCGTAGGGATAAATTCTATCAGTTTGCATAAAAATTAAATAAAATTATAAAAAGGTATTGACAAAACAAGAAAATGTGATATACTAAGAATAGCTAAAACATACTAATCCGATAGGAAATGAATAAATGACACGAAAAGAGGTAATTAAAATGGCAAATAGAGAGTGGAGATTTGAAACAAAGCAGCTGCACGTAGGTCAGGAAAAGGCGGATCCGGTTACGGATGCAAGAGCCGTTCCGATTTATGCGACAACATCATATGTATTCCATGATTCACAGCATGCGGCAGACCGCTTCGGACTTCGTGATGCGGGTAATATCTACGGAAGACTTACAAACCCTACAGAGGACATATTTGAGCAGAGAATGGCAGCCCTTGAAGGCGGTGTTGCAGCTCTTGCGGTAGCATCAGGCGCGGCGGCGCTTTCATATACCTTCCAGGCGCTTGCTCAGCAGGGTGAAAACATCGTAGCGGCAAAGACGATCTACGGCGGTACATATAACTATCTTGAGCACACATTCCCGGGCTTCGGCGTAACAACAAAGTTTGTTGACCCGGAGGAGGGCATAGATGTATTTGAAAAGGCAATAGACGATAAAACAAAGGCGATCTTTATTGAGTCACTCGGTAACCCGAACTCAAATATCATTGATATTGAAGCGCTTTCAGAAATTGCGCACAAGCACGGCATCCCGCTTGTAATCGACTCAACCTTTGCTACACCGTATCTTTTAAGACCGATTGAGCACGGCGCGGATATTGTTGTTCATTCAGCAACAAAGTTTATCGGCGGCCACGGAACAGCGATCGGCGGCGTAATTGTTGACGGCGGTACATTTGACTGGAAGGCATCGGGCAGATATCCGTGGATTTCAGAGCCGAACCCGTCATATCACGGTGTATCCTTTGCAGAGGCGGCAGGTCCGGCAGCGTTTGCAACATACATAAGAGCAATTCTTCTTCGTGATACAGGCGCAACTCTTTCACCGTTCCATGCGTTCATCTTCCTCCAGGGACTTGAAACGCTTTCGCTCAGAGTTGAGCGTCACGTTGAGAACTCACTCAAGATCGTTGAGTATCTCAAGAACCATCCGCAGGTAGAGGCAGTTCATCATCCGTCACTTGAGGACGATCCGAGTCATGAGCTTTATAAGAAGTACTTCCCGAACGGCGCAGGTTCAATATTCACGTTTGAGATCAAGGGAGACCAGGCAAAGGCGCAGAAGTTTATTGATAATCTTGCGATTTTCTCACTCCTTGCAAATGTTGCGGATGTTAAGTCACTTGTTATTCATCCGGCAACGACAACACATTCACAGTGCAGTGAGCAGGAGCTTCTTGAGCAGGGCATCAAGCCGAACACAATCAGACTTTCAATAGGTATTGAAAACGTAAACGATCTTATCGCCGCGCTTGACGACGCATTCGCGGCAGTAGCAAACGATTAAAAATTGTTTATTTTATAGTATAGAAAGAGGGTTTTTAAAATGGCAAAGATCTATTCAAAAATAACAGACCTTATAGGGAAGACACCGCTTCTTGAGCTTGTAAACTACGGAAAGGCAAACGGTCTTGAAGCAACACTTCTCGGAAAGCTGGAATATTTCAATCCGGCAGGCTCGGTCAAGGACAGAATTGCAAAGGCAATGGTTGACGAGGCAGAGGCGCAGGGACTTCTGAAGCCGGGCTCGGTAATCATTGAGCCTACATCAGGAAACACAGGTATAGGACTCGCGTCTGTTGCGGCTGCAAGAGGCTACAGAATAATCATAACAATGCCTGAGACAATGAGTATTGAAAGAAGAAATCTTCTCAAGGCATACGGCGCAGAGCTTGTTCTTACAGACGGTGCGAAGGGTATGAAGGGCGCGATTGCAAAGGCGGACGCGTTGGCGCAGGAGATCCCGAACAGCTTTATCCCGAGCCAGTTCACAAACCCGGCAAACCCGGCATATCACAGAGAAACAACAGGACCGGAAATCTGGGCAGATACAGACGGTAAGGTAGACATATTTGTAGCAGGCGTAGGTACCGGCGGTACAATTTCAGGTGTAGGTGAATATCTCAAGTCACAGAATCCTGATGTTAAGGTTGTAGCAGTAGAGCCGGCAGGTTCACCGGTGCTTTCAGAGGGCAAGCCGGGACCGCATAAGATCCAGGGTATAGGCGCAGGCTTCATTCCTGATACACTCAATACTGAAATCTATGATGAGATTATAAAGGTTGAGAATGAGGATGCATTTGCAACAGGCAGAGCGATTGCGCGTAACGAGGGTGTGCTTGTAGGTATCTCATCGGGTGCCGCAGTATGGGCAGCTACAGAGCTTGCAAAGAGACCTGAGAACAAGGGCAAGGTTATTGTCGCGCTTCTTCCGGATACAGGCGAAAGATACCTTTCAACACCGATGTTCCAGGATTAAGCTTCAAAAACTGAATATACGGGCGGTTGTCAAGGGTGATGACCGCCCTTCAAATTGTAATATTTGACCACAAAATAATATATGATGAACTTCTTTTTGGATAATTATACAAAATTTGTTGCAATTTGTTGAAAAAAAATTCTTGAGTGGTATAATATACAAATATGGGAGATAAGAGACAAAGGAATATGGAGGAAGAATATCATGTCAAAATTTATCGCATTATTATGCGCTGCCGCAATGACAGTAAGCGCAGGAGCAACACTCGCATTTGCTGCAGATGAAACAACAGCAGAGACGACAGAAGCAGCTGCAACAGAGGAGGCAACAGCAGAAGCTGAGGCAACAGAGGCTGCAACAGAAGAGGCAGCAGCAGAAGCTGAGACAACAGAGGCTGCAACAGAAGAGGCAGCAGCAGAAGCTGAGGCAACAGAGGCTGCAACAGAAGAGGCAACAGCAGAAGCTGAGGCAACAGAGGCTGCAACGGAAGAAGCAACAGCAGATCCGGAAGCAACAGAGGCTGCGACAGAGGAACCGACAGCCGCTCCGACAGAGACTCCGGCTGTAAATCCGTTTGAGGATTGTCAGGACGAATGGTTCACAGACGCCGTTACATATGTATACAACAACGGTCTTATAAAGGGCTATGACGAAGTAACCTTCGGACCGCAGGATAATGTAACAAGAGATCAGCTCGCTGTTATTCTTTACAGACTTAACTCAACAGAGGAAGTTGTAACAGAGGGCGAGAACTGGGCAGCAGGCGCTGAGGCATGGGTATCGGAAACAGGTATCATGGACGAGTTCCTTGGCGAGGATTTCAACGGTTCAGAGAACCTTACAAGAGAGCAGATTATTTCAACAATATATAAGGCATATAAGCTCAGCAATGAAGCCGCTGACACATCAGCGCAGGAGCTCAGCGCGTTTGTTGACAGTGAGTCGATCACAGACTACGCTGTTGAGGCTGTAAAGTGGGCTGTAGCATCAGGAATTGTTGAGGGTAATGACGATATGGAAATCAACCCTGCCGACAATGTAACAAGAGCTGAGACATCAGCAATTCTTCAGAGATACCTCACAAAGCTTACATTCGCTGACACAGCAGAGGAGCCTGCTGTAACAGAGGAGCCGGAGGCAACAGAGGAACCGGCAGCTGAGGCGACGGAAGCGCCGGAAGCAACAGAGGAACCGGCAGCTGAGGCAACGGAAGCGCCGGAGGCAACAGAGGAACCGGCATCTGAAGAAACAACAGAAGAGCCTGAAGAGGAAGAGGCAACAGAGGAGCCTGTAGAAGAGGTTGCTGAATAATTCTTAAAAGAATAAGATTATATAAAACGGATAAAATCACTTTTTCTGCTGATTTTATCCGTTTTTCATTGTGATTTCTAAACATACAGCTTGATTATTGTGTAAATATATGGTATGATATTGTAAAATTACGGCTTGTATATTCAGAAAGAAGGTAAAATGAAGCGATTACCCAATTTAATTACATTAAGCAGAATTGCAGCATCGCTTGCTTTAATACCGATGCAGGCTTTTTCATGGGCATTTCTTACGGTTTATATCTACTGCGGTGTTTCCGATGTGCTTGACGGTGCTTTGGCGAGAAGAACACATTCCGAAAGTGAAATGGGAGCAAGACTGGACAGCGCCGCGGATATAATTTTTTATGCGGTTGTGATACTTAAACTATTCCCCATGATGTATCATATACTTCCGCGCGGAATTTGGCATATAGTCGGGATTATCGTGATAATCAGGCTGCTTTCCTTTACCGTTGCGGCGGTGAAATACCGCTGCTTTGCATCGCTGCATACTTATTTGAATAAGCTGACGGGATTTTTTGTTTTTACGATTCCTTATATAATATTTCTGCCGTTTGCCGAAGCAGCCTGTTTTGTAATAAGTATTATTGCCGCGCTTTCTGCGGCGGAGGAGCTATTGATCCATGTTTGCTCCGACACATACAATCCCAAAACGAAAACCTTATTTGAGAGGAAGACAGAAAATACTTAAGATATATGTAACAGAGCGGGTCAATAATTTATTGTTTGGAAAACAGTAAATTATTGTATTCTGTATTCTTAAAATATCTGACAATGTAGGACTAATTATAGCAGATGAAAATAAATGTAACACATTTGCATTTTAGATATTGACAAACAGCATAATATGTGGTATATTAGTATTGTCAAAGATGACATATAATATAATTGCCATTATACCGGAAGAAGGGAGGATAGTATATCGGTTATAAGATGGTTAATTAGGTGAAATTGATAGAAAGGGAGGTAGTTATGGCTACTATATCAACACGAGTAGACGATAAAATTAAATCGGATGCCGAGAAAGTGGCTGATGAAATTGGAATACCGGTCAGCACTGCAATTAATATATTTTTAAAGCGTTTTATCGCGAATCGTGGTTTTCCATTTAATGTTGTTGCACCTGAAAGAAAAAAGCAGACACCAATCGTAAACGTAGAAATGTTAGATGCGTCGGTAAAAGAAGCAATTGCCGATCCAAATAATATAGGTTTATCGCATCAATTCACCTATTTAGATCCAAATACAAAACAACCGGTAACTATTATAAGGAAGGAGTAATCACTATGAAATCCCCATGTCTTATGGTAATGGCAGGGCCTAACGGTTCGGGAAAAAGTACTATTACTTCAAAGCTGTCTGTAGTAGGTGAGTATATCAATGCTGATGATATTCAGCAATATCTTGCCTGCAGCAGCCTTGAAGCTGCTCAGATAGCTGAAGCAACACGGGAATATATGCTTGAGCATAGAAAGGATTTTACGTTTGAATCGGTTATGTCAACGCCCCGCAATTATAATCTTATGGAGCGTGCAAAAAATGAAGGTTATAATGTAGTATGTATATATGTTTTAACAAATAATGCCGAGATAAATGTGGAACGTGTAAAATCCCGGGTAAGGAATGGAGGACACGATGTTCCCCATGAGAAAATCAGGGAGAGATACAAGAGAGCAATGAAATTATTCCCGCGATTATTTGATATATGTGATGAATGCTATGTATATGATAATTCAAACGAACGAGGCGAGGGAGCGCCGGCAATGATTGTGCATTTTCAGAATGGAAAAATGAAACTGATTCCTAATGCTGTGTGGTCAAAAGAAATGCTTGAAAAGCTGTGTGATGGAACGTATATCGGAGCGTGAAAGAAACATTGTAATGACGGAAAATGCCTTTGCAGAAATGTGAGGGCATTTTTTATTGGAAATTTCAATATGATATTGTTTTATTCCGTTTTTTCTGTTATAATATAAATAATATTTTGCAGGGAGGAATTGAGCTTATGGATAGAGAATTAATATATGAAAACGCGCTGGCGTGCGAGGATGATGTTAAGGACTTTGTTATGGAGGGCAGCGCGAGCGTTTATTTTGAAAACGGTAAGATGAGAATGAAGAATAATCTGTCGGCGGATCTGGGGCAGAAGTCGAATTTTGTATTCTGGTGCCCCGAGGATTTCCCGTCAGAGGTTGAAATAGAGTGGAAATTCCGCCCGATCGAGGAGCCGGGATTGTGTATACTATTCTTCTCGGCAAAGGGAAAGAACGACGAGGATATTTTCGACCCGTCGCTTACACCGCGTGACGGACAGTATGCGCTGTATCACAGCGGTGATATAAACGCGTATCACGTTTCATATTTCAGACGGAAGTGGGAGGAGGAAAGAGGCTTCCACACCTGCAATCTGAGAAAGAGCTGCGGCTTTCATCTCGTATGTCAGGGCGCGGACCCAATCCCGGATTGCGAGGACGCAAAGGAATATTATGAGCTGAAGCTCACAAAGTATAACGGAAAAATAGATTTTTCGGTTGACGGTCTCACTGTATTTTCATGGCAGGATGACGGAGAGGAATACGGCGCGGTTCTGGGCGGCGGCAAGATAGGCTTTCGTCAGATGGCGCCGCTTGTGGGTGAGTATTCGGATTTAAAGGTATATAAATTATCATAGACGAGGAACAGTAAATTTGAAAAAGGTATTAAAGATATTAGAATTTGACAAAATACTTGAGCGTTTGCAGAGCTATACGCAGTCGGAGCCGGTCAAAAAGAGAATATACAGGCTTGAGCCGTACACAACGGTAAAGGAAGCGATGGCGGCGCAGAAGGAAACGACCGAGGCGATGTCAACGCTTTTAAAGCTCGGAGCGCCGCCGGTCAATATGTCCATTGCGGACGTGCGCGGGGCGGTAAAGCGCGCTGAGCAAGGCGGAGTTCTCGCAATACGCGAGCTTATGGATATTTCAAGGGTGCTTTATGCTGCAAGAAGGCTCAAGTCATATCTTGAGGAGGCGGCGGAGGAATGCAGTGTGCTCCATGATATGGGGCAGCAGCTTCTTACTGCGAAGGCTCTTGAGGATAAGATAAACGGCGCAATAATTTCGGAAGAAGAGCTTGCCGATGACGCTTCACCGGAGCTGTCGATGATACGCCGTAAGATGAAAAATCTCAACGGAAAGATCAAGGACACGTTAAACGGAATGATCCACAGCGCGCACTATAAAAAATATTTGCAGGACCCGATCGTAACAATGCGTTCGGACAGATACGTAATTCCCGTGCGCGCCGAATACAAAGGCGAGGTGCCGGGTATTGTTCATGACACGTCGGCAACAGGACAGACCATGTTCATAGAGCCTATGAGCGTTGTGAACTCAAACAATGAAATCCGCGATCTGAGAAATAAGGAGCAGCAGGAGATAGAGCGAATCCTTGCGGAGCTTTCCGCGGCTGCCGCGGAGAACTCGCATGAGATATTTGTTGATTACCGCACAATAGCGGAGCTGGATTTTATATTCGCAAAGGGAAAGCTTTCACTTGATATGGATGCCACAGAGCCTCGGCTCAACGGCAAGGGAATAATAAACCTTAAACATGCGCGCCATCCGCTGATTGACAAGGATAAGGTTGTCGCAAATGATATAACCTTCGGCAAGGAAATAGATTCGCTTATCGTAACCGGACCGAATACCGGCGGTAAAACGGTAACGCTTAAAACCGTGGGACTGCTTTCGGTTATGGCGGCGGCGGGACTGCATATAACGGCTAGGGAAAACAGCGACGCGGCGGTATTCTCGAAGATATATGCGGATATAGGCGACGAGCAGTCGATCGAGCAAAGCTTGTCAACCTTCTCATCGCACATGGTGAATATCGTAAAGATACTGAAAAATGTGGACAACAACACACTCGCACTGTTTGATGAGCTTGGCGCGGGAACGGACCCGACAGAGGGCGCGGCGCTTGCGATAGCGATAATAGAGCATCTGCGGCTTATGGGCGTAAAGACACTGGCGACAACACATTACAGTGAATTAAAGCTTTTTGCCCTGACAACGGACGGTGTTGAAAACGCTTCCTGCGAGTTTGATGTAAAGACCCTACAGCCGACCTACAGACTGTTGATCGGCGTACCGGGCAAATCAAACGCTTTTGCAATTTCAAGGCGGCTGGGACTTGATCAGAGGGTCATAGACCGCGCAGGAGATATTCTTTCGGATGAGGATATCCGCTTTGAGGATGTTGTAACCGATCTTGAGCAGGCAAGGGCGGAAGCGCGCCGTGACGCCGATGAAAACGCGAGGATGAAGAGAGAGCTTAAGGAGCTCAGAAAACAGGTTGAGGCGGACAGAATAAAGCTCAAGGAGAACAAGGCAAGGATCCTTGAGGAGGCGCACAGAGAGGCTAAAATCATCGTTATGGATGCAAAGAGCGAGGCAAATGAGATTATCCGCGATCTTGAAAAAATGCGGCAGAAGGGCATTAAGGCGGGCGGAAATCTTGACGATAAGACGAGCGAGGCAAGGGAAAAGCTCAAAAAGCGAGAGGACAGCATAGACGATAAGATGAAGCGGGTTTCAAAGCCTAAGCAGACCTATGTCGAGCCGCCTAAAAACCTCAGACCGGGAGAGCTTGTAAAGATACTTGACCTTGACCAGGAGGCAACGATTATAAAGCCGCCGGACAAGAGCGGAAAGGCGAGAGTTCAGGCGGGAATTATCAAAATGGATGTTCATGTATCCAATTTGCGCCGCATAGATAACGATAAGCAGAAGCAGAAGGAAATGACGGAGAAATTCGTTCCTACGCGCTCCTTTGAGTCAAAGACAAAAACAGTGTCTACCGAGGTCGATGTCCGGGGTCAGTACCCGGAGGAGGCGTGGATGAATGTCGAAAAATTCCTGGACGACTGCTATCTTGCCGGAATTTCACCGGTGAGAATCGTGCACGGCAAGGGAACGGGCGTTCTTAAAAAGCATATAAGGGAAATGCTCAGAAAGCACAGATACGTCAGGTCATGGAGACCGGGAGCGTTCGGCGAGGGTGACGACGGCGTAACTGTGGCAGAACTCAAATAAAAGGTGGTAGTTATGGCGAAGAAAAAGCCTGTAATAACAAACGCAATGCGTCTTTTGCGGACGAAAAAAATAGATTTTGAGGAAATTGAATATGAGGCTGAGGAGGTCGGAGAGGATTTCGGCGAAAAGATTGCCGCTCTCACCGGACTTGCGCCGGAGATGTCCTTTAAAACGCTTGTGGCGCACGGCGACAAAAAGGGAATTATGGTCGCGTGCGTTCCGGTAAACTGCGAGGTCGATATGAAAAAGCTCGCAAAGGCTGCCGGGGACAAGAAGGTTGAAATGATACACGTTAAGGAGCTTCTTGGACTGACGGGCTATATCCGCGGCGGAGTTTCGCCTATAGGAATGAAAAAGCAGTACCCGACATTTGTAAACGCGTTGGCACAGGAGCTTGAAAAGGTTGCTGTAAGCGGCGGGACCTGCGGCGTTACGCTGATAATGACGCCTCGGGATTTAAAGAAAGCGACAAACTGCGTATTTGCAGATATTACTAAGTAAGGAGAGAAACAATATGGATATTTTTATGCCGGCAGATATATTGCTGCCAAAGAATCAGGATTTTACAAAGTGGAGCGTGGTTGCCTGCGATCAGTATTCCTCGGAGCCGGAATACTGGAAGCGCGCCGCGGAGCTTGTGGGCGACGCGCCGTCAACGCTCAATATTATTTTCCCGGAGGCATATCTCAATGACGGAAATGATGATGCGAGGATAAAGAAGATAAACGAGACAATGGAAAAATACCTCAAGGACGGTATCTTTAAGGAATATCGCGACAGCCTTATATATGTTGAGCGTACACAGCCGAACGGAAAGGTGCGTCACGGCATAGTAGGTAAGATCGACCTTGAATATTATGATTTTTCAAAGGGCTCACAGTCGGCGGTAAGAGCGACAGAGGGCACAATAATTTCGAGAATACCGCCGAGACAGAAGATAAGAAAGAACGCTCCGCTGGAGCTTCCTCATATACTCATGCTTGTCGATGACAGAAAAAAGGCTATAGTGGAGCCTGTAACAGAGAAAGCGTCAGGCTTGCAGGTCCTTTATGATTTTGACCTCATGCAGGGCGGCGGACATATAAAGGGAATGCTGCTTGACGAGACCTCAAAGGAAAACGTAATAAACGGACTTCACGCGCTTGAGGACAGGGATGAGTTTGACGAAAAGTACGGTGTAAAGGGCAGGGATGTACTTGTGATCGCGGTAGGCGACGGAAATCATTCGCTTGCGACGGCAAAGACCTGCTGGGAGGAAATAAAGAAAACCTTATCGGCGGAGGAGCAGAGGAACCATCCCGCGCGCTTTGCTCTGGTTGAGCTTATGAACCTTCATGATGAGGCGCTTGAGTTTGAGCCTATACACAGAGTTGTATTTGATGTTGACCCGGAGAAGGTGGAGCTTGCGCTGTATTCATATTATCCGCAGATATCCGAAACGGATAACGGCGGACAGAAAATAGTAATAACATATCAGGGTAAGGAAAAGGCCGTCTACATAACGGACGCGCCCTCAAATCTTGCTATAGGAACCCTGCAGAAGTTCCTGGATGAGTATCTTGCGACAAGCGGCGGCGAAATAGATTATATACACGGCGCGGACGTTGTAAGAAATCTCACCGAAAAGCCAGGCACAATCGGCTTCATTGTGGACGGTATGGAGAAAAACGACCTTTTCACAACCGTAATAAAGGACGGCTCGCTTCCGAGAAAGACCTTTTCAATGGGTGAGGCGGCGGATAAGAGATTTTATCTTGAGGCAAAGAGAATATAAAGCAAAAACAGTATAAGAACCGGAGGAGTATGGAGTTCTTATACTGTTTTTATTATGTATTATTTTTTCTGTAATTTCTGGGTGAAATGCCGATAACCTTTTTAAAAGCGCTTCCGAAATAATTGCTGTCGTTGAAGCCGGTATCCATTGCGATCTGAGTTATTGAAAGATTGGTATCAAGCAGCATTTCGCAGGCCTTCTGAACCCGTACCCTTGTAAGGTATTTGCGGAAGCCGAGACCGGTGCAGATTTTGAATTTTGAAGAAAACCAGCTTGGGCTGAGGTGCATATAAGCCGCGGCATCCGTAAGTGTTATGGGGTTGCTGTAATTGTCAATTATATATTGTGTGACCTGACTGATAAAATCGACACTTTTATGATGCATATCGAAATTTTCAGACATGGAATCAAGATTCATTTTAAGAATATATATAAAAAGCTCAGCTGTGTAAAGCTCAACAAGAATCGGTGAATATTTGCTGCAAAGCCTGTACTCATTTTCCGTTTTATGAAGGATGCCTTCGACAAAGCCTACATTCTGCTCAGTAAGCTTCAATACAGAAGTATCGAAAAGCTTCAGAATATCCTCAACAGCCTCGGCATTAAAATGTGAAGCGAGAAATTCATCTGTAAAGTAAATGGAAAAGCGCTCATATTCCGGACATTCTTCAAAATCTGTTCTGTGCGCAGTATTTTTATTCGTAAAAACAAAGCTGTGCTCCGCGGCGGAAAATACTTTATTGCCTATGGTGTATTTTCGTTTTCCCTTAAAAAGATATGTTATTTCGTACTGCGCATGGCTGTGGAACTTGTTAACAGTAAAGTGAGGGTCGTGCTTAACATGGGATATGATAATATTCTTACTCATAGTTTTCTCCATTTTTCTGAAAATTATATATATTATATCATACATCTAACAAAAAATAAATTCTACAGATTACTATTCGTAAAAACCGTAAAATTTCTTTTGTTTTGCCGATATTTTTTATTGACCGCGCTCTTGCATAAAGGTTACAGGAATGGTATAATGAAAGATATAAGAAAATAACAGAAAGGAAATGATTTCATGAGCAATCCAATAATCAAGGGATTTTATGCCGATCCCGATATAGCGTGCTTTGACGGAAAATATTATATTTATCCCACAACAGACGGCGGCGAGAACTGGAATTCCACGTCCTTTAAGGTGTTTTCATCGGATAATCTTACGGACTGGACAGACGAGGGAGTTATTCTTGACCTTGCGGAGGTTCCGTGGACGGGCGGACAGCGCGCATGGGCGCCGGCAATAGACAGAAGGAACGGCAAATACTATTTTTACTACAGCGGCAATAACAATATCGGCGCCGCGGTGTCAGACAGCCCGACAGGAAAATTTATTGACATAGGCAGACCTCTGGTTGCCGACGGCGCTTATCCGGGGGTAGCGATAGACCCCGATGTGTTCACCGATGAGGACGGAGTGTCATATCTGTACTGGGGCAACGGGCATATGTATGCCGCAAGGCTCAACGAGGACATGACAAGCTTTGACGGCGAGCCTGTGGATATAACCCCGCCGGACTTCCGTGAAGGCTCCTGTGTATTCAAAAGAAACGGTATTTATTATTATACATGGTGTATGGACGATACGCGTTCGCCGGATTATCATGTGAGATACGGCAAGGGCACGTCACCTATGCAGAAGCCGGAGGGCAACACGGTTATTCTGTCGCGCCGAAACGCGGAGGACAGCCGTATAAAATGTACGGGACACCACACTGTTTTGAATATTCCGGGAACCGATGAATGGTACATAGCTTATCACCGCTTCAATATTGAAAAATACGGCGATGTCGAGGACTACAGCACAGAGGCGGGCAATCACCGCGAGCTTTGCATTGACAGGCTTGAATTTGATGAAAACGGTGATATTATTGCCATTAAGCCCACATTGGAGGGTATAAACCCTGTAAGATAAAGTAAAAGAAAAGACCTGTATCAAAACAGAACCGGCTCTATCATCAGTTTTTTTCAACTTTGTTTGAGTTGAAATTCATGTGTTTGAAATTAGAGCAATAAATTATTGTTTAGCGCTCTGC
>JBJEFT010000506.1:0-3467 GCA_051874315.1 Candidatus Ornithomonoglobus sp. | reverse complement strand
CCGGAAATATCAAAGACCGCCCTTTAACGATTGTTAAATCATTCAGCTGCCGGTGCGCCAACCGGGCAAGTGCCTTCACAAGCGCCGCACTCAACACATGTATCCGCATCGATTACATATGCTGCATCGCCTTCTGAAATTGCACCAACCGGACACTCTGCTGCGCAAGCGCCACAGCTAATACAAGTATCTGCATCAATTTTGTAAGCCATAGTTTTATACCTCCTGAAGAATTTTTTTAGACTTTCGTCTTTATATTGATTATACCACTCTTTTGCCTGAACTTCAAGAGTAATTTTAAAATATTTTATAAATATTTTCCCAATTGCTTTTACGTTTCTTTTTCACCTTTAGGCTGATGAGGTTTTTTTCTATAATTTCTGTTCCTGTAATAATTACGCTTATCATTTTTCTCACTTTTTTCGGTCTTAGACTGTGATATATCTGTTTTTTCATCACTGTCAGGCTTCACAGGCTTTTCCTTTGACCTCTTAGTCTGCTCCTTTTTCTCGCTGCGCGGCTTCTGCTGCTGATCATTCTTTTTATCTTCGCTCCCCTGCCTGCTTCTGCTGTTCTTTTTTCTGGAGCTGTTAGTACGCTTTTCATTCTTAACAGGCTTTGCCGGATTGTCCTCCAGCGCTTCAAGGCTTTCAAGCAGCGCCTTTTCCTCTTTTGTGAATATCTCTTCTTCCGGCTCCGGGATGCTGCCGTCAAAAGGCTTTACATCGGCAACATCGAAATCCTTAAGAGTCGTCTCGTTCCCGGAATCAAGACGCACCTTAACCTTTCCCCTGAGAAGCGCTACGCTTGTTACTGTTCCGCGTCCTTCGGGCGTTGTGACAACTGCGCCCTGTTTCGGAGCTTCCTGTATAAGCGCCTCATAGGTATCCTGCTCATATTTCAGACAGCACATGAGTCTTCCGCAGGCACCCGATATTTTTGAGGGATTGAGCGAAAGTCCCTGCTCCTTTGCCATCTTGATTGAAACAGGAACAAACTCACCCAAGAACTGCGAGCAGCAAAGATTTCTTCCGCAGACACCGATTGAACCGAGTGTTTTTGACTCGTCTCTTACGCCAATCTGGCGAAGTTCAATTCTTGTTCTGAACACGGCGGCAAGATCCTTGACCAGCTCACGGAAGTCAACCCTGCCGTCAGCTGTAAAATAAAATAATATCTTATTGCCGTCAAAGGTATATTCAACCTCAATCAGCTTCATATCAAGACCATGCTTCTCTATCTTTTCAAGACATATTCCAAAAGCCTCTTTCTCTTTTTCCTTGTTTTCATTGTGCCTGCGCGTGTCCTCCTCTGTTGCAAGACGCAATACACCCTTGAGAGGCTTTATCAGAGCTGAATCCTCAACCTCCTTAACGCCTACAATAACCTCACCGTATTCGGTTCCGCGGCTTGTTTCAACAACAACGCTGTCGCCGCGCTTTATATCAAAATCAAGCGGGTCAAAATAATACATTTTTCCGACCGGCTTGAATCGTACTCCAATAATCTTAGTCATTTATTTGTTCTTTTTCCTTTCCTTCTCTATCTTCTTCCGAAGCTTTTCAGACGGCTCTATAACAACGCCGCTGAGTCTGCCCTCTTTATCCGTATACTCTATATATAATAAATGTCTTTTGTTTATTATGCTCTTGCGCATATTATATGGATGCTTTGGAAAATCCGACGGCTTTGCGCCATATGCCATATTGGTTATATCCGTACATGCAAGCTCAATTTCCTTATTACGCTTTCCAATTGTACGATTAATTCTCAATTTCCCGTCAGCAACCTGATATGTGAATCGTGATGTATAACGTGTCAGAACAAAAAAGCCAAACACCGCAAAGATAAGCACCGATATTATTCCGCCTATGAACGGATACTCTCCATAGCTGTCAAAGGACGATGTTATAATTCCGCACGTAAAATAAAGGACTGCCGCCCATATAATTACATAGATAAATTCTTTGCCTCCGGCAGTTAATTCCTCCTTCATGCACACCCGCCTTTCTGTCGTTTTGTTTATTTAACTTCTATGCTTCAGCAGCATATATAATAATTAAATTATACTCCAAATCGGTTTTATTGTCAACCGTTACTTGTTAATCAATTCTGTTATATTGTTGATTTTAATTGAAAGAGTTCCGTCCTCATTTGTGATAATTTCAATATAATCAGGATTTTTGTAATACTCCGGCGGGAAGGACAGCTCAACTCCGGTATCTGTGGCAAGCTTTACATTAGAGGTCATCTTTTTCGTAAGGTATTTGCTGACCTCAACCTGCTTCGGTACCCCCGCCTTCTCTATTTTCTGCACAAACTCATCGCGCATGCCCGGCAGTCCTTCAAAAACCTTCTCGGCAACCGCATCGGTATCAACATATTCATAGTTGTTGTCCTCAATGCTCTCTGTTACATATTCCTTTATCCTTGCCTGTGTTTCTATCGTATCCGCTCCGTTTTCAAGAGCCACCTTTTTCGCGATCCTCGTTACGGTGTTCGCGCTCTCTCTAGGCGAAATTTCATATTCGCATTCAAGAAGAAGGTCAGCTATTATATCAACGCTCTCGCCCTCTATTTTATAGGTTTTGCCTGCATATTTAAGCGCTCCGCTTTCAGGCTCTATAAAAGCGCACTCTGCGATTTTCTGTGAAACAGGCGGAAGTATTGCGTAATGGTTTATAATATTGTTCTTTACCTTTCCCTCCTCCTGAATCACCGTATGGGTCACACCTGTTTTGTTATCGCATTTGAGAATACCTATTATATCGGTCTCATCAATAACGAACTCGACAACAATCATATCGCATGACTTCGGGTCGTCAGATGACTTCACCGCATCATATATACGCTCCGCTGCATTCTGGGAAAGCTCAACAAAGGTTGTTTCACCGTTTTTGTATTGCTCGATTTTTCCCCTAAATCCGCTGGTTTCCTTAAACTCAGCCGGTCTCAGCGATGCCGATTCATATATTTTCTCTATATGCTTTGTTATAAATGTGTTTATCTCCGCATTCTCAACATCGAGCAGCTCATCCGAATATACATTCACTCCTGAGCTCATATCAAGAATATGTAATATTGCTTTTTTCAATCCTACTATCATTCTGTTGCTTCTCCTTCATTTATTGTTTCCTCCGGCGCAGGCTCAGCCTGCGCCTCATCATTTTCATCCAATACCGGATTTCTGAAATTATATACCGCCGATGAAATATTTCTTATCTGCGACTGCGCTATGCCGGGGTCATCCATATCCTGTGATATTATAACAAGAATATAGGTTCCTGACGGCGCATATACAATTGCCGCATCGCCCTCAAGGTATTCCAGTTCGCCTGTTTTATTCGCCGTTTCAATTCCCTCCGGCACGCCTGCCGGAATCTTATGTAATACCTCCTGCCTTTTCAGCAAATCAAGTATCTTTGCCGAATACTCCGGATTTATTATTGTTCCGTCCAGAATACGGT
>JBJEFT010000505.1:0-3471 GCA_051874315.1 Candidatus Ornithomonoglobus sp. | reverse complement strand
GCATATGATGAGAATGGAAATAGCCTTGATTTTGGTTTTGGTTTTCGTCGCATTTATATATTTTAGTGCGGGCAGGAGAAATACGCCTCTGCACAAAACCTTTTCGACACTGCTGATTATAACGCCGCTGCACCTTGCGTTTGATGCAGCAACAGTTTACACGGTAAATCATTTGGAAACAGTACCGCCTGTTTTAAACGAAATCCTGCACAGGCTGTTTATCGGAACAATGCCGCTTGTTGTTTATCTTTTCTACAGATACATCTCTATTTTGGTTGAGGAGGAAACAAAAAAACCGGTACGCTTTAATCTTGCGGCAAGGATTTATTTGATTTTGGCGGAGCTTGGGGCAATGCTTTTGCCCGTTCATTACGCGGTAACGGAAAAGGGAAATTATTCGGATGGTATTCATGTATCTGTCTGCTACATAAGCACTGCGTTTTATTTGCTTCTGTGTTTATGGCTGCTGCTTAAAAACCGCAGACAAATTGACAGGAAAAAGAAAGCGGCAATCGGTGTGGCGCTTATCATTGAGGGTATTGTTTCGATTTTGCAGGCAATAAATCCCACCTGGCTTATAAGCGGAATGGGAATTACTCTTATGACGCTTGCCTTTTATTTAACGCTGGAAAATCCTGATATACTTCGCGCAGAGCTTACGGAGCAGAAAATGTCAATGCTGTATTTAAAAAGTCAGGTCAATCCTCACTTCTTATACAATACCCTTGATACAATCCGTATTCAGGCGCAGCTTAACGGTGATAAAACAACAGCTGATTTGCTTATGCGTTTGTCAGATTTCTTTCGACTCAGCATCAAGATGGACAAACAGATGACAGCACTGGAGGATGAAACGGAGCTTTCGGATGCATATATGGAGCTGATGTGCTGCCGTTATCCCGAACTTGAATATAACTGTGACATTGATCCCGATTTGGGCGACGCATTGGTGCCGAATTTTATTCTTCAGCCGATTATTGAAAACAGCATTCTTCACGGACTTAAAAACAAAGGCTACCGTGGAAATGTAACCGTAACAGCTGAAAAATCAAACGGAAAACAAGACAGCATTGAAATTGAGGTGTCAGATACCGGCAGCGGTTTTGGCGAAGGCGTAAAAAACAAGATTGACGAAATGCTCCTGCATTACGACAAAGAGAAAGCAAAAACAGAAAGCATAGGCATATTAAATGTTCAGAAGCGTATAAAGCTTTTGTGCGGCAAGGAGTTTGGATTAAGCTACACTGAGAATACAGACGGCGGTGTAACCGCACATATACGGTTGCCGCTCGTGCGGGAGGAATATAAATGAGAAAGCTCAAGGTACTGTTGGTTGACGATGAAATTATGATTAGAGAAGGCTTTAAGCGCCTGTTTGACTGGGAGGCTCACGGCTGCGAGGTGGTCGGCGAGGCTGCGGACGGCATGGAGGCGCTGGGGCAGATTGACGAACTTCTCCCGGATATTGTGATTATGGACATAAATATTCCGATTATGAATGGGTTAAAGGTTATTGAAGTAAGCCGCGTCAAGCATCCCGAAATTGCCTATGTAATTGTATCGGGATATGACGACTTTGCATACTGTCGTCAGGCTCTGCGGCTGCAAATTACGGATTATATCCTAAAGCCCGTAAATTATGAGGAATTTGGCAGCTGCATTGACAATCTGAAAATATCTATGTACGAGAACAAGACAAGCTCTCAGGCGGACTCCGAAAAGCAGGATGAACGCGTTATTTCCTCTATCACGCGGTATATGCAGGAGCATTTGTCGGAGGAGATAAGCCTATCCGTTTTGGCGGATGAGTTTCACTTAAATCCGCAGTATATCAGTCAGCTGTTCAAAAACGAAATCGGCGTGGGATTTCTTGCCTATCTGACGAATATCCGCATGGAAAAGGCGAAAAAGCTGCTGCTTTCTACCGCGCTTTCCGTCACCGAAATATCAAGCCGAGTGGGATACGGCGATTACAGAGTTTTTACAAAGGTGTTTAAAAAGACGGAGGGTATTACGCCTTCTCAGTTTCGAAGGGGATTTTTGGACAGAGAGAAACTATAATACTGACACATTTTTCTGCAAAATCTGTCTATAATTTCTAAGCAGTATGTAATAAAATATCAGTACAGAGAAAAAAGTCCGGCTGTGAAAGCCGCTTTAAAAGAATTTGAGGAGGAGAAAAAACATGAAAAGAATTAACAGTATTGTATGGGGGTTGGCTCTGCTTGCGGTAAGCGCTGTGCTGATTCTGAACGCATTTGAAATAACAAGCATAGAAATATTTTTTGACGGCTGGTGGACGCTGTTTATCATCGTTCCGAGCCTCGTCGGACTGTTTAACGGTCATGACAAAACCGCAAACATTATCGGGCTTTTAATAGGAGTATTTCTACTTCTCATCTGTCAGAATATTCTTGACTTTGATATTATGTGGAAGCTTATAGCACCTGTGATAATAGCCGTAATCGGAATTAAAATGATTTTCGGCGGCGTCGGAAGAAACAGGGGATTTATTAAAAGCATTGAAGCAAACGGCAATGATATTAAAACGGGGTTTGCCGCTTTTTCGGGACAGGATATTCGTTTTGACAATGAAGTATTCAAGGGGGCGGAGCTTACTGCTGTGTTCGGCGGAATCAAGTGCGATTTACGAAACGCCGTATTTGAAGGCGATACCGTCATAAACGCTTGCTGTATTTTCGGAGGAGCAGATATCCTTCTTCCCGACAATGTGAACATCAAGGTTAATTCCAGCTCACTTTTCGGCGGCATCGACAATAAAAAGCATCAAAATTCAAATGATAACCAATATACCGTTTACTTAAACGGTACCTGCATTTTCGGAGGAGTTGATGTAAAATGACAACAGTGCAGAAAATCATTAAATATCTTGCAATGGCATTTGCGATATTCCTAAGCGTCAGTATAATAACCGGTATATGCGGTGTATTGTTTTCCGTTACATATTTTTTCAGCGAAAACACATCGGACGAAATGACAGAGCAAACTATTGATAGTAATTTCTCAGGCATCAGCATAAATATAAGCGCCGCGGAGCTTGATATAAAAACAGGCGAAAAATTTGGCGTTGAAACAAATCACAAGTATTTAGAATGCGAATCAAAGGGTGATATTCTTAAAATAAACGAGAAAAGATCATTATTCGTTTCACACCACGGCGGTATGAAGGTAATATTAACCGTACCGAAAGGAATGCTTTTTGATTATGTGGATATAAGTGCCGGAGCAGGTTCGGTTACAATAGATGAGATTTTGGCAAACTCACTTTCTATTGAACTTGGAGCAGGGGAATTAAAGGCAGGACGGCTTGATGCAATAGATAATGCAGAAATTGACGGCGGAGCCGGCAGTGTGACAATAAGCGGCGGACGCTTGAACAACGCGGATATTGATATGGGTATAGGCGAACTTAATTTAACAAGTGAGCTGGGCGGTAAAAGCAGTATTGAC
>JBJEFT010000504.1:0-3499 GCA_051874315.1 Candidatus Ornithomonoglobus sp. | reverse complement strand
TACTATGGCCGGCATTTTAACCGGTCAGCTTATCGGCTACAGCGGAAGTATATCCATCGGAGGAACAGAGCTCTCAAAAATCAGCGAAAGGAAGCTTCTTGACACCGTAACGCTTGTAGCCCACAACAGCCATATTTTTAAGGGGACTGTGAGATACAATCTTAAAATGGGAGCTAAAAATGCAGGGGACACAGAAATGGAGCAAGTGCTCAGAAAGGTACGTCTTTGGGATTTCTTAAAAGGCGAAAACGGGCTTGATACAGAAATCGCCGAACAGGGCGCAAATTTTTCCGGCGGTCAGCGTCAGCGTCTTGCGCTGGCAAGGGCGCTGCTGCGAGATACACCGATTTATGTGTTTGATGAGGCAACCTCAAATATTGATATTGAAAGCGAAAATGCGATCAATGAAACCATCGCTGATCTGGCAGCGAAAAAGCTTGTTATAATTATCTCGCACAGGCTTGCAAACGCCGCGAGCGCTGACAGAATATTTGTTCTGAATAACGGCACGCTTGCCGAGGAAGGCGCTCACGCAGAGCTTATTAAAAACAAAGCATACTATGCAGAGCTTTTCGCGTCACAGCAGTCTCTTGAAAAATATACGGAAGGAGGCTTCGGAAATGAAGAAAAGAAGAAATGCTGTTAAAATTATGGCGGGGCTTGTCGGACTGATAAAACCACTGCTCCACTTTATGATCTTTGCGGTTCTTCTTGGCGTTACGGGATTTTTATGCGCAATATTTATTCCGGTATTAGGAAGTGTCGGAATATTGTCTGCTGTAGGCTTTGATATGGATCTTTCAATAAAATCTGTATTTATCTGCCTTATCACGTTCGGAATACTGCGCGGAATACTCCGCTACGGCGAACAGGCATGCAACCATTATATTGCATTCAGAATACTTGCGGTAATACGGGATAAGGTTTTCACAGCTCTCAGAAAGCTCTGTCCGGCAAGGCTTGAAGGCAGAGACAAGGGAAACCTTATATCTCTTATAACAAGCGATGTAGAATTGCTGGAGGTTTTCTATGCCCATACAATTTCACCTATTATCATTGCGGTTGCGGTGTCGGTTATTATGATAACCTTTATATGCCGTATTTCGATAACCTCCGGAATTATTTCAGCGCTTGCATATGTCACAGTCGGCGCCGTTATTCCTGTCATAAACAGCCGCCATGTCAGCGGCTGCGGCATGGAATACCGCACGATCTCAGGAGAACTGAATGCGGTTTTCCTCGACAGTCTGCGCGGTCTGCGCGAGCTTATTCAGTATGACAGAACAGAAATGAAGCGCGTCGAAATAGAAGAAAAGACCCATCAGCTCGGTGAAATACATAAGGCGCTCAAGCGCAGAGAGATTTCCTCGCGGAATTTAACAGATATAGCAGTCTTTGCTTTCAATCTCATTATGCTGTTTACACAGGGGTATTTATATACAACAGGCGCGGTTGCATTCCCCGAAGCAGTTATATGTGTCATCGCGCTGATGAGCTCATACGGACCTGTGATAGCATTGTCAAATCTTTCAAACAGCCTTGCCCAGACACTTGCAAGCGGTGAGCGTGTGCTGTCGCTCCTGGAGGAAGAACCTCAGACAAAGGAAATTAAGAACGGAAAGAATATTAATATTGACAATATCTCATGCCGCAGGCTTAGCTTTTCATACGGCGGAGAAAAAATTCTTAACAACGTTAACATAGACGCGGAAAAACACAGCATTACCGGTATATACGGGAAGAGCGGATGCGGTAAATCAACACTTCTTAAGCTGATTATGCGTTTCTGGGATCGGGACAGCGGCGATTTAAAGCTTTCGGGAACTGATATTGATAAAATAAACACCGACTGTTTAAGAAAAAACGAAAGCTACTGCACACAGGAAACCTATCTTTTTAACGATACGATCGGCAATAACATAAAAATTGCCAAGCCCGGTGCATCATACAGCGAGGTTATAAATGCCGCAAAAGCCGCCTCAATACATGATTTCATCATAACCCTCCCCCTCGGCTACAACACGCAGATCGGAGAATTAGGCGACAGACTGTCCGGCGGCGAAAAGCAGAGGATCGGTATTGCAAGAGCATTTCTTTCAGGCGCGCCTGTGATGCTTCTTGATGAACCAACAAGCAATCTTGACAGCCTGAATGAAGCGGTAATTTTAAAATCGCTGCGCGAAGCAAAGGATAAGACGATTATTCTCGTTTCTCACAGAAAATCGACTCTCGGCATTGCGGATAGAATATATTCATTGGAAAATAAAGAAAGGCTGTCATGATTATGAAAAACACAAATATTATAAATTATGTATTTATTGCGCTTGGATTTATATGTATAGCTATAAGCGCAGTGGGAGTTGTATTTCCCATACTCCCTACAACTCCGTTTCTGCTGCTGGCGTCGCTATGCTTCGCAAAGGGAAGCAAGCGTTTTCACGATTGGTTTAAATCAACAAAGCTTTATAAAAATCATCTTGAAAGCTTTGAAAAGAACAGAAGTATGACCGCAAAAACGAAACTGTGTATTCTGATACCGGTATCAGCACTTCTCATTATAGCATTCTTTATGATGAACAATATTGCGGGACGCATCACCCTTGTCTCGCTTATTGCTATAAAATATTACTACTTTATTTTCAGAATCAAAACAATTCCGGCTGATTCTGGACCGAAAATATAATAATGGATGTTAAAAACAGCCAATCTAACAAAGGAGTAGCTCACGAACGAGTTACTCCTTTAATTTCAATGAGGGGTTTCCTGCTATCTGATTCTATATAGAAATCAAGCCTATTTTTATATATCATATAAAATTTCCTCTTTTTACAAAAGATTTTACCAGATCAGAAATCCTTCGCCGATAAGCCGCAGTATTGCTTCCGTAAGAAAATAGTCGGCATATATAAGGTGGATATGCCGTCCGTCGTGATATGCGCGTGTGGAACTGTTTGTTATAGCGTCATTCTCAGGCATCCAGTCACAGCATTTGTCTGTAATTGCACGCAGAACTGTTACTGTTGAAGAAACAGATGTGCTGATGGCAATGTTTATGTCCATTCCGTTCTCAACCCCCGTAATGGTATCGGCAAGCAGAACCTTCAGCCATTCCTCTGCCTCTTGATATACATCCAGTTTGAGGTACATATCCCGAACACTTCGTATCGCATTACGCATAATACCTGAAAGTATTCCATAACCGTGTCCGTTTGTTTCTCCGGCGGTTCCCGCCTTGCGTATCCTTGCAGAAGCCTCGCTTGCCGCCATACCATAGCCTACATTGCCCGCCTCGACCTCATCAAGAATATCTCCTATTATGTTCTCAACTATAACTATCTGTTTCTCCGTTGCATCAATCGGCGAGGATTCACGCGGGATTTCTGCGGCAAATACGTTTGCTGTCATTGATGCTGATAATGCCGTTGTAAGAATAAATGCGATAACTTTTTTGATTTCTTCATAGTGAAAACCTCCCATTGTAAAATTAATACTTTCTATA
>JBJEFT010000503.1:0-3502 GCA_051874315.1 Candidatus Ornithomonoglobus sp. | reverse complement strand
GGATATGCGTAATTTTTTGCATTTCCCTTGAAATCCAAAGCGATTTATGTTATTATATACAGTAGCTTATATTTGGAAAGGAAAAGAAATTTATGAATACATTACTTACTGTTATAATTATCGGAGCACTGTTGTTTTTCGCGTATCGCTGGCATATCTGGGCGGGGCTTGCGCTGTCGCTTATAATTCTCGCATACGGAATTTATCATTTTCTTCCGCAGCTTTACCGCAGCAAGGGCGCAAAATGCTTCAGCGAGGCGGATTATGAGGGAGCTAAGAGGTGGTATGAAAAGGCTGTAAAGACCGGACACGCAAAGGGTGATATAAGAATAGAATACTCATATGTATTGCTGAGAACAGGCGATGTTGACGCGGCGGAGCAGGTGGTAAATAACATGCTCTGCTACAAGATAAAGCCGCAGTACAGGGGCAAGGCAATAATTCAGCGCTGTATGTGCTATTATAAGCAGGGCAACCTTGACGAGGCGATCGCGGATGCGGAGGAGCTTTTCAATGACGGCTTTAAGAATACCATGCTTTACGGTATGCTTGGATTTTTTAAGATATTAAAGGACCCAAAGTCACAGGAAACCTTTGATTTCTGCGCGGAGGCAATGGAATATGCCGATGATGACCGCGATATTATGGATAATATGCTCATCTGCTACTATAACAGAGGCGAGTATGAAAAAGCTAAGGAGATTTCGGACAAGGTTCTTGAAAAGCAGCCCAAGTTCGTTGAAGCATGGTATCACGGCGCGCAGATAGATAACAAGCTCGGAGACTATGACGGCGCTCTGGAGAAGATAGAGAAAATCAAGGACTGCAACCGTTCATTTATGACGACTGTTTCAGAGGAAGAGGTTGAGGCGTTAAAGGCAGAGGTAACGGCTAAGAGAAAGGCAGGAATATAATGCGCACACCTCTTGCGGACAGGATAAGACCGCAGACGATAGATGAAGTTGTGGGGCAGAAGCACCTGTTAGGCGAAGGAAAGCTTTTAAGGCGGATAATAGAAAATAATGAAGTCCCGAATATGATATTTTACGGGCCGAGCGGAGTGGGAAAGACCACTGTCGCAAATATTATCGCGTCAAAGACGGGAAAAACGCTTCACCGCCTTAATGCCACGACCGCGTCAGTCGCGGATATAAAAAATATCGTGGGAACTCTGGATTCGTTTTTTGCTCCCGAGGGTGTGCTGCTGTATCTGGACGAGATACAGCATTTCAATAAAAAGCAGCAGCAGTCGCTTCTGGAATTTATGGAGAACGGCAAAATCACGCTCATTGCAAGCACGACCGAAAACCCGTATTTCTATGTTTATAACGCGGTGCTCTCGCGAAGCATCGTTTTTGAATTTAAACAGATCGACCCCGATGATATAGAAACGGCTCTGTACAGGGCGGCGGACATATTAAAAAACGAGCTTTTCAAAAGCTATGAGGTCAATATTGACAGTGAAGCGGTAACGCATCTTGCGCACTCTGCAAATGGTGATGTGCGAAAGGCGTTAAACTCACTTGAAGCCGTGTTTATGGCGGTCCATCCAGATAAGGACGGCAAGGTTCACATAACGCTTGACCTTGCGGAGCAGGCGGCGCAGAAGAAGGCTCTGCGCTACGATAAGGACGGCGACAGCCATTATGACATACTGTCAGGCTTTCAGAAGTCGATCCGCGGCTCCGATCCGGACGCGGCAATTCACTATCTTGCGCGGCTTGTGGCGGCGGGAGACCTGCAGAGCATATGCCGCAGACTGCTTGTGATTTCAGCGGAGGACATAGGTCTTGCGTATCCGCAGGCGATAACTGTGGTAAAATCATGCGTTGACGCTGCATTGCAGCTGGGGTTACCGGAGGCGCGGATACCCTTGGCGGAGGCGGTGATACTCCTTGCGACCGCACCGAAATCAAACAGCGCGATATGCGCCATAGATGCGGCTCTCTCAGATATAAAGAGCATGGACACCGGCGATATTCCGCCGCATTTAAAGGATTCGCATTACGGCGGCTCGGCAAAGCTCGGACACGGTGTGGATTACAAATATCCGCATTCGTACCCGGACCACTACGTACAGCAGCAATATCTGCCGGACAATATAAAAGATAAAAAATACTATGAATACGGCGACAACAAAACAGAGAATGCCGCAAAAGCATATTGGAGCAGGATAAAGGGAAATATATAAACACATTCCGATGAACCTATGAGAAAGGACAAAAAGCAATATGAAGGACGGATTTATAAAGCTTGCCGCGGCGACAACTGATATAAGGGTTGCCGACACGGAATATAATACCGACAATATAATAAAGACAATGCTTGAGGCGGACAGGAACGGCGCAAAGCTTATTGTATTTCCGGAGCTGTGCATAACTGCCTATACCTGCGGGGACCTGTTTCTGCAGCGTTCTCTTATTGACGGCGCGACTGCCGGACTTGACAGAATCAAGAAGGCGTCGGAGGGCGCGGATATAACGGCGGTTGTCGGGCTTCCGGCGGTTGTTGATAATACGCTCTATAACTGCGCCGCGGTTGTAAATCACGGACACATAAAGGGACTTGTTCCTAAAATGAATATGCCCAACTACAGCGAGTTCTATGAGCAGCGGCATTTCACGGAGGGCAGCGCGGAGGTCAGGTATATCGATTTCTTGGGCGAAAGCGTTCCGTTTGGTTCAAATATACTTTTTACCTCAAAAGCGATGCCGGAATTTGTTCTCGGCGTTGAAATATGCGAGGACCTCTGGACGGTAAATCCTCCGTCAAATTCACACGCTCTGGCGGGCGCGACCGTGATTGCAAATCTTTCGGCGTCGGATGAGCTTATTTCAAAGGCGGAATATCGGGAAATGCTTGTAAGAAGTCAGAGCGCAAGGCTGTATTCGGTATATATCTATTCCGACGCGGGCTACGGCGAGTCAACCACCGACCTTGTGTTTGCGGGGGATGATATGATCGCCGAAAACGGAACAATTCTCGCAAGATCAGAAAGATTTACAAATTCATGCGTATATGCGGCGGCTGATCTGGAAAGACTTACATCTGAGAGAAGAAAAACCACAACCTTCCGCAGCAGCGGAATGAAGGAATACACCTATGTAGAGCTTGAAATGGACAGAACGGATACGGAGCTTGACAGATATGTCGATAAAACGCCGTTTGTTCCGGGTGATTTAAGCGAAAGAGAAAAGAGAAGCGAGGAAATACTCACTATCCAGTCTATGGGACTTGCAAAGCGTCTTGAGCATACATGGTCAAAGACCGCGGTCATAGGCGTGAGCGGCGGACTTGATTCAACGCTTGCTCTGCTTGTAACTGCAAGAGCCTTTGATTATCTGGGTAAGGACAGAAAGGGCATATATGCCGTAACAATGCCCTGCTTCGGAACAACAAGCAGAACCTATAACAATGCCGTGAATTTTGCAAAATCTCTGGGCGTGACCTTCATGGAGGTAAATATCCGTGAGGCGGTTCTGGGGCATTTTAAGGATATAGG
>JBJEFT010000502.1:0-3503 GCA_051874315.1 Candidatus Ornithomonoglobus sp. | reverse complement strand
GAAATATAGGAGAAAGACAATGAATATTAAGCGTGCAAAGAATGAAATTAAAAATCAATTGTTTGATATGAATATTATATAAAAGAATATTGAGGGGATTTTTCTAAATAATTCTTGATATTCCGAGCAAAATAAGTTATAATAAGAACAATAAATAAGAGGAAGGAATGATATTATGACGGATAAGGAATTATTTGACAGTCTTGCGTATGAACACAAGAATGTTTATCTTGAGATGAGCGAGGCGGAGAAGGCGGAAATGTATTCATTTTGTGATGCTTACCGTGTATTTCTTGACAACGGCAAGACCGAAAGGGAATGCGTTAAATTATCGGTAAAGGCGGCGCAGGCGGCGGGCTTTGTTGATATTGACGATATAGATGAGCTGAAGCCGGGCGATAAGATATATAAGGTAAACCGCGGAAAGAGCATATTTATGGCGGTTATGGGCAAGGAGGATATAAGAAAGGGTATAAATATCGCGGGCGCGCATATAGATTCACCTCGTCTTGACCTCAAGCAGAACCCTCTTTATGAAAGCACGGATATGGCGCTTCTTAAAACGCACTATTACGGCGGCATAAAGAAATATCAGTGGCCGACGATCCCGCTTGCGCTTCACGGCGTTATTTACAATACGGACGGTGAAAAGCTTGAAATCGTATTAGGCGAGAAGGAGGAGGACCCTGTATTTGTTATAACCGATCTTCTGCCGCATCTTGCAAAGGACCAGATGTCAAAGAAGATGACAGAGGGCGTTGAGGGCGAAAACCTCAATGTTCTTATAGGCGGAATGCCGATTGAGGCGGAGGGCGTCAAGGAGAAGGTAAAGTTCTCGATTTTAAAGCTGCTCAACTCCCGTTACGGAATAACGGAGAGAAGCTTCCAGAGCGCGGAAATCGAAATCGTTCCGGCGCAGAAGGCAAGAAATGTCGGCCTTGACGAAAGCTTTGTCGGCGCGTACGGTCAGGACGACAGAGTATGCGCGTATACAACTCTCCGCGCCATCCTTGAGGAGGAGCTGCCGCAGAGAACCGCGGCTGCGATCCTTGTTGACAAAGAGGAAATAGGCTCAATGGGCAATACGGGCGCAAAGAGCGCGTTTATGACAATGACAATTGCAGAGCTTATCGAAAAGGCAAACGGAAGCTGCTCGGTTACCGATCTGAACAGAACGATTGAAAATTCGGCGTGTATGTCGTCTGATGTTTCGGCGGCTGTCGATCCCAACTTCCTGAGTGTTTCAGAGGCTAACAATTCCTCATATGCGGGCTACGGTGTAACGATAGTGAAGTACACGGGCGCGCGCGGCAAATCGGACTCATCGGATGCGAACGCGGAATTTGTTCATGAAATAGGGAAGATAATGGACGAAAACGGCGTGATCTGGCAGACCGGAGAGCTCGGAAAGGTAGACCAGGGCGGCGGCGGAACGATCGCGCAGTATGTCGCAAACCTTAACATGGATGTTATAGACTGCGGTGTTCCCGTGCTTTCAATGCACGCGCCGTTTGAGGTCACCGCAAAGAGCGATGTCTATATGGCATACAGGGCGTATAAGGCGTTTTATAAGAGATAATGGTTTAATGGTTAATTGTATCAAAATTAGTAACTAAACTATTGATATTTATTTAAAACTGATGTATAATGAGATTAATTGATATATAATGAAATTAATGTAAGAAAGGAGTTGTAATTTTAATGGCAATTTACAGATGTTCCATCTGCGGAATGGTGTATGATGAGGAAAAGGAGGGAAAACCTATTTCCGAGCTTGACACGTGTCCGGTATGTAAACAGCCTGTTTCAAAATTTGAGCTTGTTGAGGCAGACCCTGCGCAGACGAGCACAAAAAAGTTTGAAGGCGATCTCGCATATGACGCAAAGTTTGCAAGAACCGATTCTTCATGCCGCTATATGGCTGAAATCCATGAGATGGCCGTTACGGGCAAAACGATAGGGGGTTCAATGGCAACAAGTATGCCAATGCCGGGCTGGGACGATATTCTTCTGCTTGGCGCGCAGCTTAATCCGCCGCCGCTTGATGACAATGATGAGGTGGACACCCGGACGATTATAGGCAAAAGGGCAAAGAAGCCGATGGTGCTGAATAACCCTGTGTACATATCCCATATGTCCTTCGGCGCGCTGTCAAAGGAGGTAAAGGTTGCGCTTGCAAAGGGTTCCGCAATGGCAAAGACGGCAATGTGCAGCGGAGAGGGCGGTATTCTTCCCGAGGAGAGAGAGGCCGCTTACAAGTATATATTTGAATATATACCCAACAAATACAGTGTAACCGATGAAAATCTTAAAGCCGCCGATGCGATCGAAATCAAAATAGGACAGGGAACAAAGCCCGGAATGGGAGGACACCTGCCCGGCGAAAAGGTTACGGCGGAAATTGCAGCAATTCGCGGAAAGAAGCTGGGCGAGGATATACAAAGTCCGAGTAAATTTCCGGAGCTTAATTCAAAGGATGATTTAAAGGAAATGGTCGATATGCTCCGCAGACGTTCAGAGGGCAGACCGATAGGAATAAAAATTGCGGCAGGCAGAATAGAAGCAGATCTGGAATACTGCGTAGCGGCAGGTCCCGATTTTATAACGATAGACGGCAGAGGAGGCGCAACCGGATCAAGTCCGCTGTTCCTGCGTGAGGCAACGACAGTGCCTACAGTATTCGCGCTTTACAGGGCAAGAAAATATCTTGACTCCGTAAATTCAGATATTTCGCTTGTAATTACGGGTGGACTTAGGGTATCGGCAGACTTTGCAAAGGCGCTGGCAATGGGAGCGGACGCGGTTGCAATTGCAAGCGCGGGACTGATTGCCGCCGCATGTCAGCAGTACAAAATCTGCGGAACGGGCAACTGTCCTGTAGGCGTGGCAACGCAGGATCCGGAGCTTCGCGCACGGCTTAAAACAGACGCCGCGGCACAGCGTGTAGCAAATTTTCTTAATGTTTCACTTGAAGAGCTTAAAACCTTTGCCCGTATAACCGGACACAGATCGGTACATGAGCTGTGCAGAAATGACCTTGTAACACTTGATGAGAATATTGCAAAATATACGGATATCCCTCATGCGGGAGAGATATATAAAAGCTGTACGGATAAAGCAGACGATAAGGGGGATAACACTATGAGCAAGTATGCAGGAACACAGACTGAAAAAAATCTTCTGGCAGCGTTTGCCGGAGAATCAGAGGCGAGAAATAAATATACATATTTCGCTTCAAAGGCAAAGAAGGAGGGATTTGAGCAGATAGCAGCGCTTTTCCTGAAGACAGCCGATAACGAAAAGGAACACGCTAAGATGTGGTTCAAGGAGCTTAACGGAATAGGAAACACAGCGGAAAATCTTAAGGCAGCCGCCGAGGGTGAAAACTACGAATGGACTGATATGTATGACGGCTTTGCAAAGACAGCAGAAGCAGAAGGTTTCCCGGAGCTTGCCGCAAAATTCCGTATGGTAGGCGAGATTGAAAAGCATCACGAGGAACG
>JBJEFT010000501.1:2336-14475 GCA_051874315.1 Candidatus Ornithomonoglobus sp. | reverse complement strand
AGCGTTCCATCTGCCGTTTTTAAGATACGGGGTAAACCGGACATTTTTTATATATACGTCCGAAACGCTTTCAAGCGCGACAGGTCTTGTTATTCCGCCGTAGGTGTAGTAATCGTTCGGGATATGCAGCGCGCTGTGCTCGCCGAAGGTGTTGTCAACCTCAACCTTAATTTCATGCTCGCCCGCTGAAACATTCTTAACAACAGCCGAAAACGGTGTGAACGCATTATAGTGATGCGCAATTTTCTCGCCGTCAAAATATACATCCGCCGTATGGCTCACACCTTTGAATTCAAGGCGGATATTGCCCCCTTGTTTAATATAAACCTTTCTCGTGTATGTACCCTTGCCTCTGTGCTGCAAAAAATCCGGATGCTGCTCCCAGCAGCCGGGAACAGGCAGCTGATATTTCTTATCAAAGCCGTCCATCTTAAAATCCCACATTCCGTCAAGCTCACGCGCCTCTCTTATCCGATGCGTTTCAAATAATCTGATCATTTTACTGTCCCTCCATTTTATTGTTATCTATTTTTACATCGTTCATTTTTATATTTTCCGCGTCGCTGAATTCAATCGCATTTTCAGCGGCAAGGTCAATATTTTCAAGTGTTATGTTTTTCAGCTTATGCTCCGGCAGACCTTTAATCTGTATACCGGTTTTCGCGCCTTTTCCTCTGATATTCCGTATTTCAATATTACGAAAATCAGACGGAGTATCTGTTTTTGGCATAACAGTGCTGAATTCATAAAACATATTTATCTGAATTGCCTGTTCGGTTACATCGTTGATTTCCATATCCTCAAATTTTACGTTATCAACATATCCTCCTCGCCCGCGCATTGACTTTAACCGTATTCCCTGCATAGTTCCGCTGATTTTACAGTCATGAGCATATACGTTCCTTACTCCTCCCGACATTGCGCTTCCGATAACCACCGCACCGTGACCGCCGTTCATTACGCAGTTTCTTATCTCAATATTTTCGCATGGTCTGTCTGCTCTCCAGCCGTCCTCGTTTAGTCCGGAATTGATCGCAATGCAGTCATCTCCTGTTTCAAATATACAATTTTCAATCAGTACATTTCTGCACGAGTCAGGATTTAATCCGTCTGTGTTCGGACCGTGGGTTGAAACATGTACCTTTCTTACTGTTACATTTTCACAATAAACAGGGTGTATTGTCCACTGCGGTCCGTCCTTTATCGTAAAGTCCTCCAACAGTACGTTTTTACAGTTTATTGTCTGTATGAATGACGGGCGGAGCGCCGCCGTTTCAGTGCCGTATATTCTTTTTTCGGGAGGGACTCCGTTGAGCTCTGAGTAGCACAGCTCCTCTGCCGCCGCCTGCTGCAATTTCTTCCAATGCCACCAGCTCTGTCCGTTTCCGATCAGAGTTCCTCTTCCTGTTACTGAAATATTCTCACAGTTATTTGCATATATAAGCGGAGAATAATTATAGCACTCAGTCCCCTCCCAGCGTGTGAATACCACCGGAAGATAGTCCTCATATCTGTCGCTGAAAACAATAACAGCCCCATCCTCAAGATGTACGTTTACATTGCTTTTGAGATGAATTGCTCCCGATTTCCATTCGCCCTCAGGAACGATAACCGTTCCGCCGCCCGCTTCGCTGCAGGCATTTACCGCTGTCTGAATTGTATCAAAATCCTTGATATTAAATTCCTGCATAAAACACACCTCTGTTATTCATAGTATTTTGCAATATTTTCACCCGCCGTCTTACCGACTGCATTATATGTACTCTGATTTGACATATTTGACTGTCCCGCAAAAATTGCAAGGTCTACAGTATCGTTTATATTATCGGGAAGTATATATGCAGGCCTTGACAAAACCTCATTGAGTTTTTTACTCACGACAGGAATATAGAATTCTCTGCACGCGCTCACATTTGGGTGTGAGCCTGCGCCGTTAATTATATACTGACTCATATGCCCGTCGTCGCGGGTATCAAGATTTGTATCGCTGAAAATGTCTGCCACATCAACGCCCCATTCGGCGCATATTTCAAGCGATAGTTCCCTCAGCTTGCATTGTGTATCCCAATCTCTGGCGCCTGATTTATGAATTGTGGTAAATACAATAGGAGTATCGCCCCATTTTTTTCTCATTTCGTAAATAATCTTCTCAAAACCACCGCAGAAGGTCGAGGTATCAAAGCTTTCAGCATTGCTGCCCAAAATAACGCCTAAATGCTCCCAGATGTTTATATGAGCGCCGTTTGAATTAAAGCTGTCAGTTGCCGGATCTCCGTAAGCGTCATTTGTATAGCCGTCAAATACAATTATGTCGGGAGCTTCGGAAGGCGCGCTCTTGATTTGATTTATAATATAGTTGTCCGTTGTTTCTTCTTCAGGATCCTCCTTTGAATAGCTGTCAGTGGTTACGACAGTCGCGCCGTTTTTGGCAAGCATTGTTAAGTTCATACCGTAATCATCAGCCAAAAGCTGCATAAATGACTGACTCGGTGCAGTATGTCCGTAAACAATACTGTCTCCGAACGCATAAACGGTTTTGCCGTTTAATGCTTCATATGAATAATCCACATTAATGTCCTCCACATTGATTTTTTCACTTGCGCCGCAGACAGGGTTCATATCCGCCGTCCAGTTAAACAGCTTTATATATGCGCCGTTATCGTATACGACAGGCAGTGTCATAGTCTGAGGCACATCAGCCTCCCTGACTCTTTGCGCCGAAATCAGGCTGCCGTTTTGTCTGTACATTGCCGCATACACAACTCCCTCCGTATGCGCCATAACAGTTATCTTAATATTTTCGTCATCACCCGAAATATTAAATCTCTCAAATGTATTCGGCTTTTCCTCACTCACGCTGCAGACAATATTATTTCCGAGTGTGTCTGTCTGTGAATAGCTAAATTCCGTATTTATGTACTTTATAAAATTATTATCATACAGATTTTGCGCTATAAACGACGCCCACTTCATTGCGCCTACGTACGATAGATGCGTTTTATCGCTTACACCGAGGTTATTCACATATAAATCTGTTGCACTATTAATATCCGCGCCATAAAGCATTGTCATATAATCGTAGCTCAGCTTTGATAAATCTATAAATCCCGTTTCAAGTCTTTCTGCTGTTTCCTTTACCGTCTGACCGTAGCGCACGGGATATGAATACGAGGTGTTAACATAATCCGGCGCAGTGGTATCTATCGGATTTTTATAATTTCCCGCAGCGGTGTATTTGGTTTCATCATCACAGGTAGCCGGAGGAGATACAAATATCATATTTATTCCCGCATTCCGAGCGTCCTCTGTCATTTTTGTCATGTATTCGATCATTTCCGCTTCGTCAGAGCGTACTCTGTCATTATATCCGCATTGACAAATTATGATGTCGCCCTCCATAGAATTTGCTATTGATCCGCCCATAGCCGTTTCATAAAGGATTTTCGCATAATGTCCCGAGTTTGCAAGATTTACAATTTCATATTTATCTGTATCTATAAAATTCGCAAGCTGCTGTCCCCAGCCTGTCTGATTGCTGCCGAGGTCGCTTTCTCTGCGTCCGCCGTAATACTCAGCCACGAGCGAGTCGCCCAGAATTGTGATTTTAGTTTTGCGGTTGACAACAGACGGCGATTTCTTTATTGTAATATCGGAAATCGGCGCTGTCGGATATGTCCTGCCGTTCCATTCGTCGCGCTGTGTGTTTATTCTTACCGAGCCGCCTTCAATTTTAATATCCTTAGCTGTATAAAGCGCACCCTTAGGCGTTCCTCTGCCCTTTCCGGTCTGCTCAACATTATTGGCGACCATACAGCCGTTTATATAAATGTCCGTCAGTTTTTCGTCAGCCTTCTGAATTGAAATATCATAGCGTCCGTCCTCAAAGCTGTTTAAAACGCTGCAATCCGAAAGTGTTACGCCCTCGGCTGTGTTAAAGACCTCATCATTCATAGCCGTATATGTATAAACCGGAGAGATCTCAAGACTGTCCGCATTCTGCGTGTTCACGCTTACGCTGTCGGCAATATCCGTTGTGTACTGCCTTACAAGCGCGCCATCCTTTGCTGTTGTTACCAGAAACGCGCTTATATGTCCGCCGTAAACCATCTTTGAAGTGTCAACAACAGTGAGCTCCCCGTCCGCGTCCTGTATTATATACTGAACAAGCTCCTCAGGCTTCGGCGCGGCAACAGTCTGCAACTGTGAAATTTTAATGTTATCCGCATACGAGTGCCTTGCCGAGCCTGATTTTGAGGTTCCCATTTCCAATGCTGCGATATTGCTGTATGTACCGGTATCAAATTCACCTGAAAATTCGCCGGACTTTGTTCCGCTTGTAATATAAATCTTTGCAATTCCGGAGGCAAGATTTATTTCATTTTGAAAATGCGTCACATCGGCTCCCATGCCGTCACCGTTTATTGAAGATACACAGTCTTTTATCTGACGGTTTATCGTTTTGGTTACAGCTCCGTCATCGTCCGTTATATCAGAAATCACATCGGTACCGCCGATTCTGATATAGGCCGTTCCCGCATCCTTATACGGTTCAAAGCAAAAATCAATTATTTTTCCGCCGTCAGATTCGGCGATTGAATATGTAAAGCTCTGACCTGAGATACTCCCGAAATTCGCATCAAACTCAACATTGATTACGTTTTCCTCTTTTTCGGCGGTAACCGTGTTTTCAAGCTTTATCATTAACTTCGGCGACGTATCCTTTGCGTTAAACCGCACATTCTCATTATCGGCATTATATTCCGCGCCGCCCGAGATTATCGGCAGATCCAGCGCGGCTTCATCGGTTGTCGTTTGTTCCGCGGCTGAAAGGTCGAAGCTTTGGATAATTATATTTTTTAATATAAATTCATCGGCGCGAGCCTCCGTCATCTGTGTTGCGCACAGAATAGAAATAAGAAATAATGACAATAGCTTTTTCATGTCAAAAACCTCCATAGTTTTGTTTTGTATCAGTATAAACATTATATAAAATATACAATTGCAAAACCACATAAATATTGTCGTAATTTTTAAAATATCAGACAAAAATTGCGATAAAAAAGCACTGCATCCGAATTGGCATGCAATGCCTTTTAAACTAATCCTGTCTTTTTGATTTTCTGAATTCTCTCGGAGCCATTCCGTATACCTTTTTGAACGCTCTCGTAAGATTTACCGCTGAGACAAATCCGGTTTGGGATGCAATCTCATCAATTGTCATACTTGTATTGATCAGCAGGGTATGTACCTTTGTCAGTCTTATGTTATTCAGATATTCGAGCGCTGTTGCCCCTGTGGTCTCATGAAATTTTCTGCAAAAATAATATTTGCTCATGCAAGCGACAGCGGAAAGCTTATCAAGGTCTATATTTTCCTTATAGTGCTTGTTTATATAATTCATCACGGTTATAACCTGAGACGCCACGCGTTCACCTGCCGCCTCCGTGCTGTCAGCCGTATGCGCTGCCGCTTTCATAATAAGCTGCAGAACAGCCGAACAAAGCAGCTTCTCAGCCAGAAACCCGCTCTGCTTTGAATATGCGTCAGCGCGCTCAAAATACCCCAATATATCCTCTGTATCCTCCGGAGACAAATGCACAACACATGAGTGTATTTTTTCATCAAGCAACAGGTGCAGCTCCTCATCATTCAGTACTATGCGCAGCGCATCAGCCTGAAAATTTAACACATACCGCTCGTAATAATCCACATCTTTGCTTTCTGCATAATGGATTTCAAACGGTTTAAAAATAAACATATCTCCGCGCTCCAAAGTATAACAAATGTTGTCATAAAACAAATATCTTTTTCCGTCAAGCTGGAGATATATTTCATATGCATCGTGATAATGCTGCACCGGCATATCATGTTTCCTGCTTGTTTTTAAATTTTGTATGTATATGCCTTCATGAGGTGAAAATGCTTTTCTTTTCATAAGAATATCTCCTCCTGATAACAGTTCTCTTTATATTATTTTATCATATTCTTTATAAAATGGCAATATATAAATGATGTTATTTTATATATATTATACAAATTTAAAGGTCTATACAAAGCAAAAAAGCAATTTTTGTCAAACTTTTCTTAAGATACAGCAATATTTGTATAGATGATTTTTTTTCATTCCTATATAATTATAATTATAAAAAAATAAGGAGGTCCCATATGAAACTTATAAAAATCATAGGCTTGGCTTTGACGTCTGCTGTAACAGCTTCCGTATTCGGCGGCAAGGTTTTAGCAGAGAAAACGCAGCTTCCGTCAGGCGGCATCCTGCACGATGCGGATATCTCGTCAATGGAGGCGTTCACTCCATCATCTGAAATCGTGGCGGGTACATACTATCTGGACGCGGATGTGTCATACAGCGGAACGGTGAAATATAAAAAAAGCTGCACCGTTTACGGACAAGGAAATACTTTTTCTCACAGCGCGTCAGGCGAGCTGCTTGGCAGCGACACAAACTCGGATACTATATTTTATGACATAGTATTTGACGGCGGAGGAAATACATCATCAAAAACACCGTTTAATACGGACAGTAAGGTAAATATATGGACATTTGATAACTGCGTTATCACGAATTACAATGCCGGCGCTAATGCTGTTATGCAGCTTGGCAAAAATGCCGCGTCAACTGTTAATCTTTCAAATTTCCGTATGGACGAATCAAATACGGCGGCATACGGTATATACATCTATCCGCCCAATAAGGGAACGCTTAATTTAGGCGAAAATGTTACAATACCGAGCATTTATTTATCAGACGGGAGCATATCAGAGATAATTCTTGCTGATAATTTTTCCGGCAGCGTAGGAATAAGCGCAGCAGACAGCTTTAAGAATAAAAATGCTGACAATCTGCAAAATCCTGTTGCGGCGGTCGGAGAAAATACAGATATTTCGGGCTTGAAATGTCTTGACGAGGACTATGAGCTTACGGTGTCCGGCGGAAATGTATATATGGTTAAAACCATTCCCGAAAGTGGATTTACTTATGATGAAAACAATGAAATCGTTAATTGTTATGAGAATGGCCTATTGGTTATCGCCGATTACAGCGGAGGTATTCTTGTGAGCACAGAGCTTCATGAAATTGATGAAGAAAAAAGAAGTCTTAATGTCGAGGCTGCAGCGGGCAGAAAAATAATGTTTTGGAACAATGTTTCAGAGATGAAACCGTTATGCGACGCAGTTACAATTCCTGACGTAACACCGGCCACTCCGGAGCCGACTCCGGATGCGAATGCAGAATTATATGCTGTTTACACGCTTGACGGTACGGCGGACGGCGAGATAAGCCGTTCAAAGGTAATGTCAGGTTGCGCAGGCGACGATGTAACAGTTCCCGCATCGGCATTCAGTGCGAGAAAATTCACCGATGTAAACGGTTTGTACGATATATATACATATGTTTCAGGCGACAACGAGCAGATAACCCTTGATGAGGGGGAAAATGTTGTATATATTACGGTAAAGCACGAGGACGGAAAATACTATTATTGGGAGGACTTTGAAAGCTATACACCGGGCGGCATACCAACGGACAACGAATGGTATCACGGAGGAGCAAGCACAGTTTCAGATTTTATAAATTGTACAACCGATACGGCAAATAATACGACAGCCGCCAGATGGTATTCAAGCAATACCGGCGGTGCGAGAAGTAAAACATTCGCATTTTATGACGGTATGCCGCAGGTGCCTGACGGCGAAAAGCTTGTGTTCTCGGCTGATTTCAGAGTGAGCGCAACGCGTAACGCAAGCTACAGAACAAGTATTTCCTTTGGGAACAACGCGAATACTATATTCCTTTTGTCTGTTGCAAATTCTATAACTGCAGCAGTAAACGATGAAGCGACTGTTATTTTGCCGTCGGTATCGGGAACGACCGAGGAAACGGGCGGCGACAGCACTGCTTTTTCAAAGTGGCTGAATGTAAAAATCACCATTGACCCGACAAAAACAGAAAACAATACAACGGTAGAGCTTACCTCTCTTACCGACGGCGACAAGTTCACTGTGGACGGTGCGGAGCAGGACAGCTATACATATACAATGACATCAACCGTTAACTCGGTCACACAGATGGGCGTAAACCTGTGCCGAGGTTATCGCGGAGCTGTTGTCGCGGACAATATCAAGCTGTACAACACGCAGTCGGAATATCTCACACCCGCGATGAACGAATTGCAGCAGGCAGTCAGCATTTACGGCAATATTGACAAGAGCCTTTACACCGACAGAAACATAAGCGCGTATGACATCGCGGTCGCTGTCGCAGCATCAATATTGGCGGACGACACCTCCTCAAATAAAGCTGCAAAAGACGCGAAAAGTGCGCTTGTAAATGCCGCGTCCGCACTCGAATTAAAATCTGTACAGAACGGAGAAAGAACGGTAATCAACGAAAATTACGACTGGATATTTATTAAGGAAAAGAATTATCAGTCGGAAACGTCTGAAATATCAGCTGCCGCTCCTGATGAACTTTCCCTGTCAGGCTGGAGCCGTGTTGATGTTCCGCATACATGGAACGCATACGACGGCTCTGACAATATAGTCGGATATGATACATGCAGAAGCTGGTACAGAAAGAGTATGTATATTGACGAGAGCTTTAAAGGACAGAAGCTTTATCTCGAATTTGACGGCGCGTCAATCAGAACAGAGCTTTATATAAACGGCGTTCATGTTCCGTTCAGCTCAGACGACCCATTCGGCACTGCCGTAAACGGAGTGGAATATGAGCATAAGGGAGCTTTTAACACATTCAGATTTGACGTGACGGATTATGTGAAATACGGTGGGAGCAATACGGTTGCGGTATCGGTAGACAATCGCATAAAGGCTGATACGCTTCCGCTGAGCGGTGATTACACGAGAGAGGGCGGCATATACCGCGATGTATCTCTTATTATAACAAATCCCGTTCATATTGATATGCTCGACGACGGCTCCTGCGGCTTGTATCTTACACCGCAGAAGAAAACCTCTGTCGAGGATGACACTAATAAGGACTTTACACTTAAAGCGGCAGCAAGAATTATAAACGACTCTGACAGCGATAAAACGGTAACGATTGCGGCAGCGCTCAATGAGCCCGATCACTATGATATACCGGATAACGAGTATATAAAGGAGCATCTGCGCTTTAAGCCGGAGGATATGTACACTCCGGGCGGCAAAACAGTAAAAGCCTTTGAAACAAAAACGGTTACAATCAAGGCGGGCGAAGCGTATGCTTACGAGGACACGATTGACGTTTTAAGCCCGAAGCTCTGGGACGGGCTTGACAGCCCGTATCGTTACGAGGTTAAGCTGACGGTATCGGCTGACGGTGTTATTGCGGAAAATATTTCGGAAACGGTAGGCTTCAGATATTTCCGCGCTCTGAATCCGACAGGCATAAACAGCGGCGGCAGCTTTTATTTGAACGGCAGACATTATCCGATTGAAGGCGTAGGAAAGCATCAGGATTGGGGAAAAGCGGAGAACGCTTTGGGTGTTGCAACAACCGAAAAAGAAATACTGTCTGATGTTGCAGCAATATATGAGCTTGGTGCAAACGGAGTCCGGCTTGTGCATTATCAGCACAACCTTGATGAAATAGAGCTTTATGATAAGTTAGGAATTACGGTATCGTCAGAGCCGGCGTTGTGCTCAGCTATGACGAACGCTGACGCTGCGGCGTATCCGGCGTTTGAAAAGGCGACCTTGTATCAGCTGAGAGCAATGATAAAGCAGCAGTATAATAAGCCGTCTGTATTGTTCTGGTGCTTCTCAAATGAGATCTCGCACGAATGGGACGATAATCTGAAACAGATTGCCTCGCAGGAAAAGAAATTTACGTCGGCTCCCGCGTTATTCAGAAAAATGCAGGATATGACAAAGGAGCTTGACCCTGTGAGACTTACAACCTACGCTGCCAATACGCGCAGACACGAGGGGGATCTATATACCGATATAACAGGCTCGAATATTTATCCGTACTGGTACGTTACGCGCAGTGCGGCTCAAGTGGCGAGAAACGACTATGACTCGCTCCAAAAATGGATCACGACCGGCGGAACAAAGCCTATCGCGGTATCGGAATACGGCGGTTCGGCTATAGCCGGAAATACATATGAATATAATGCGGACGGCTCTGTTGACTTTTTGGGCACCGCCGCGGAGAGCAACACCACATATCAGGCGTATCTGCATGAGAGGGCTTATCAGGAATTTATAATCTCAGCCTCCGCTTATTGGGGAAAATATGTATGGCAGATGTTCGACAGCGCAAGCGACATCAGGACTGACGGGATCGTGAGAGGTGTAAATACAAAAGGGCTTGTCTCATACGACCACACGACAAGAAAAGACGCATATTATTTTTACAAAGCAAACTGGAATGATTTTGAGCCGTTTGCATATATTGTAAACGCGTCAAGAACCGAAAGACCTGACCCAACAACTATTATACGCGCGTATACAAATATGGATTTGTGTCAGCTCTATGTAAACGGTGAAAAATACGGCGAGCCTATAACCGACACAAACGAAAATGACGCTGTGCCCGATGGCGTTCATGTGTTTATGTGGTATGACGTTCCGCTTGCAGACGGCGGTAATATCATTGAAGTACGCGGCATAAAGAACGGAGAAGAAACCTGTACCACACTTAACACAAACGGAGAAATCATATTCACCTCAAGCTTTGACGGAGTTTCAATGAAATCAAACGACACCTCCGTAATGACCGTTGGTGAAAACACTGTAAGTATGCAGTGTATGGCAGAGGACGCTCCTATGGTTTCTGATATTGCAAAGCTTGTAAAAGTGCTTTCGACTTCAAGTGTAAGCGTTGTTATGCCTGATGGAACAGTTGTTACGGACGGCAGGCTCTGTGAGGGTATGAATATACGCGTAACAGCGGCTGACGGAGAATACAGGGATTATGCCGTTACAGTTGACGATATAGCAAGCAGAGCGGCTGTCACTGTGTCAGACGGAGCTGATACGTCAATGCTTACAGACGGCAATACCGCTTCATCTTGGACAACAGCGTCTGCGCAGTCTGTTGTGATCGATTTGGGCGAGGAATATAACCTTAACGGTGTGGATATGTATTTCGATACTCCCGCTTCATATAAGGTACAGGTAAGCGCGGACAGAATAAATTATACGGATGCGGTTAGCCGCGATACGGTGTCATCGGAAACCACAAGCGACAAATTCTACGCGGGAACAGCGGGAAGATATGTTAAGATTGAATTCGTATCGGCTGTATCAGTGAGTGAAATAAACATTTATGGCTGGAGATTTGATAATATCGGAAAATATGTCTTTGACGGAAACGATTTGTATCTCGGCGCGACGTCAAGCGAGCATGACACCGACGAAATATTTTCAAATTTACGCATTGTCGGTCAGGCATCATATGATTTCGAGCTTGCCGAGGCGGGACGCGTACTTTCAAATGACGATAAGCTAATAGTCACGGAGAAGTATGGAACTACCATAAGTTATACACTGCATATGGGCGATAAATAGTTTTTCCGCATATCCATGACATGCATTGCATATTCCCGACAGATAAAACTCTGATTTTTATGAGGCTGATTCTGTAAGTATGTTTCACTCTTACCGTTACAACACAAAACCAGCGCTTAATCTTTTTTGACTAAGATTAAGCGCTGGTTTTGTGTGCGGACATTTAGAACCCTTCTCGTTTTACATATTCCAATAATACTGTCATATCCTATCCTAGTCTGAAATACAGAACTTGCCTGTACCAATTATTTTACCATTAATTATGAGATTTGAATTCGCTTTTTCAATATCCAAAATGTCCTTTGCAAAAGCGATTTTTATCATATACGTTTCACAGTATGATTCTGCATATGCAGCGCCGTATCAATAGCATCAAGCATATTATTAAGCATTTCCCTGTTTTCCTCCGGCGCCGCTTTAACCATCCCTTTCAGAATATCTCTCAGCTTCGGTTTCTTTTCACCGCTATCATCTACAGCAGCATCCATGTTCCGCAATAAAATATTAAGCGGTGAATTTACTGATTTGTCAACAGATATTTCATTACCGTATTTCTTTTTTAATTCGTTTAAAAGAGCATTTAAAGCTTCACGGATTTTAAATC
>JBJEFT010000501.1:0-2236 GCA_051874315.1 Candidatus Ornithomonoglobus sp. | reverse complement strand
TTGAAATTCCGGTTGCATCAGCAACCTCTTTTTGTTTCAATTTTCTATTGGAGCGTAAATCAATTAATCTTGCTCCTAATTCCTCAAAGTCCATATGTATTCCTCCGATTGTTTTTCTTTATTCTATCACTGTTATGACTGAAATCAAAGAAAAATCGTCCGACAAATTCTTACACGGTACACAGTGAGTACCGTATATGAAATTTTTCTTATTTTAGCCTCAAAAAATTATTCACTGGAAAATCCGGAGGACTTTAAAAATCCATGCTATAATGTACACAAGTTAACCGGCTGACTATTAAAACAGAACTTTTAAAATATACTTATCCGGGTGGGAAACTTTTATAGAAACTTTATTAGCAAGCATAACCTTTTGGTACTCAAAGTACAAAAGGCAGGCAAAATTCCCGCAGAAAATTTTGATGAAAAGTTTCCCGTCCCCGATTAAACGGAGGTGAAATTTTGAAAAATCGCAGGAGAGATATACAGGTAAAGTTTTACGTTGACAATGAGGAGCTTGCCTTGATAAATGAACGCTTTAAGGCTGCCAATGTCAGTAACCGAGGCGCATATCTGCGTAAAATGGCGATAGACGGTTTCGTAGTTAATATTGATACGTCTGATATAAAGCAGCTTGTTAAAGAGTTCAATGCAATCGGAAGAAATATTAATCAGGCGGTCACTCTGATGAACAGCAGCGGATATGCTAATTATCGGGATGTCTCTGTTATAAAATCAAGGGTAGAAGATATATGGCGATTACTAAAATCCACGCTATCAGGCACACTGTCGGCAAATCAATAAAATATATATGTGATGATGCAAAAACCAATGATAATCTGATTTACAGCTTTAACTGCACTCCCCAAACGGCAGAATTAGAGTTTGATCTGACATCGCAGAAGGCACGGAGCGGGGGTCAGAATAAGGCTTATCATATGATTCAATCATTCCGTCCCGGTGAGGTTACGCCTGAAAAGGCGTACCTCATCGCACGGGAATGGGCGGATAAAGTTTTGAAGGGGAAATACGAATATGTTCTCGCAACGCATACAGATAAAAAGCACATTCACACTCATATTGTCTTTAATGCAGTAAGCTTCAAAGACTATAAGCGGTATAAATCGGATAAGCGTTCGTATTATCGTTTGCGTGAAATCAGTGATGAGCTATGTGAACAATACGGCATTGAGCCTGTAATTGTGGGGAGACAAAAGAAGAAATTTGAATATGGACAGCAGTATAAAAAATATGTTTCAAAAAAATCACTTATCAAAAAAGCGATTGATGAATCAATTTTATATGCTCTTACATATGAAGATTTTCTGAATGAAATGAAGCTTCGTGGTTTTGTTTCAAGAGAAGATGATTTTCTCTGGTTTCGGTATGAAGATGACAAGCGTTTTTCAAAAACGGACACGATTGGATTTGCGTATAAGGCTGAAAATATACAGAAACGCATCATAGGTCTTTACAAACCAACCAATATTAATCTGGTTCTTGATATCGAAAGCAACATTAAATGTCGTCGGTCAAAAGGATATGAACATTGGGCTAAACTCCATAACCTGCAAACAGCAGCTAAAACATTAGTGCGTATTGAGGAAATGGGACTTGAAAGCTATGAGGATTTAGTAAATATGCTTTCTGCACAGGAGGATAAAATCAAATCTCTGAAATCACAAAACGCAAAATCTCAGGCACGTATTTCTGAGATTGATAAGATAATCAGGAACAATGATATTCGTAAAAAGCATCTTCCCATAATTAAAGAATACAACAGCAAGAAAATGTTTAAGGGTACATTCTACGATAAGCATAAGAAAGACATTAACAGCTACAATAAAGCTGTAACATTTCTAAAGCCGCATATGATAAACGGAAAATATCCTAACACTAAAAATCTATGTAATGAAAAAGCACGGCTGCAAGCCGAAATCACTAAATGCAATGAAGAAATGGCAGATTTAAAATCAGAGCATAATGATTTATCGGCATTGAAACAGAATATTGATATTTTCTTAGGTAAGCAGAAAATTATATCTGAACAACAGCAGGAAATTGTTCCGCAGAAAAATACGGTTTCATCAGAGCGCGGAAGTCTTCTGGCACGCATAAAAGCAAATCAGAAAAAAGCCGATGAGAAAAATAATCAGCGGAAGCAATCGCATCATCATATAAAGGACATATAAATCCTGAGTTGTAAGGAGAATTAATAATATGGATATTCAATCTA
>JBJEFT010000500.1:0-3526 GCA_051874315.1 Candidatus Ornithomonoglobus sp. | reverse complement strand
AGCTCAGAAATCTTGTTTCTGAGCTGTTGTAATTGGGTGCGGGGACCGGACTACGTACCTATTTGTCACTCTTTGCTGCAAAAACAGCTCAGAAGGTTTGCTTCTGAGCTGTTGTAATTGGGTGCGGGGACCGGACTTGAACCAGCGACCTCAAGGTTATGAGCCTTGCGAGCTACCAACTGCTCTACCCCGCTATATTTAATTTTTGTTGTTTTGCTCTGACAACATAGGATATTATAGCATTATTTAATCTGTTTGTCAATAGTTTTTATGAAAAAATTTTAAATTTTTTCAATACATAAAAATCGGTTGACGAAACGGTATAAATATTGTATAATAATGTAGAAATTTGACAAAAGGGGTTTTGCGGATATGTTCACCAAGATTAATACGGTTTCACTTTCGGGGCTTGACGGGTTTATTATAGATGTTCAGACGGATATTTCAAACGGAATGGTCGGCTCATCTATTATCGGGCTTCCTAATGCCACTGTACGCGAATCACTTGAAAGAGCAAAGGCGTCAATAAGAAACAGCGGCGCTGACTATCCGAGAAAGAAAATAACAATTAATCTTGCTCCCGCCGATATTCCCAAAGAGGGATCCGGCTTTGACCTTGCGATAACCCTTTCCATCCTTGAAGCCTCAGGGCAGATGCATATTGATGACCCCGAGCATACAGTCTTTTTAGGTGAGCTTGCGCTTGACGGTACGGTAAACCCCATTCACGGCGTTCTGCCGATGGTTATTTCCGCATATGAGCACGGATTTACAAAATGCTTTGTTCCCGAACAGAACGCAAAGGAGGCCGCGGTTATTGAAGGCATTGAGGTCTACCCTGTTTCGTCACTCGCCGCCGCGCTTGACCATTTTGAGGGTATTTCGGTTATAGCGCCCTTTAAGGCGGATATGGACGATTACGGCGCATCCGCCGCAATAAGCTTTATAGATATGCAGGAGGTAAAGGGTCAGGAAACCGCAAAGAGAGCAATGGAGGTTGCAGCCAGCGGCTCGCACAACATACTCATGTCAGGCTCCGCGGGAACCGGAAAGTCCATGCTTGCAAGACGGCTCAGCACCATTCTCCCGGATATGACCTTCGAGGAAATGCTTGAGGTTACAAAGCTTCACTCGATTGCCGGAACTCTTCCCATTGACACCCCTCTTATAACCCATCGTCCGTTCAGAAGTCCGCACCACACCGTATCGGCAAACGCATTATCCGGAGGTGGTGTAATCCCCCGCCCCGGTGAGCTTTCGCTTTCCCACTGCGGCGTACTGTTCCTTGATGAGCTACCCGAGTTCAGGCGCGATACCCTCGAGGTGCTCCGTCAGCCTCTTGAGGACGGCGTAATTACAATTTCACGGGTCAACGCGACACTTACATATCCCTGCAATATAATGCTGGTTGCCGCAATGAACCCCTGTCCCTGCGGCAATCTCAATAATCCCAATCGTCAATGCACCTGTTCGCAGAACCAGATTCAGCGATACCGCGCGAAGATTTCGGGACCGCTGCTTGACAGAATAGATATTCAGATAGATTTACCGTCAATAAAATATGAGGATATTTCCGCGCTCCCCTCCGGCGACTCCAGCGCCGCAATAAAGGAACGCGTAAACAAGGCGCGAAAAATCCAGATCGAACGCTATAAGGAGGAAAATATAACCTCAAATTCTCAGCTTTCGTCCTCGCTTCTTGATAAATACTGCCGGCTTGGAGAAGCAGAGGACAGGCTGCTCCATTCGGCATATGACCGACTCGGTCTCAGCGCCAGAGCGCACAGCAAAATCCTTAAGGTCGCAAGAACAATAGCCGACCTCGACGGAAGCGACGATATAAAATCGGTACACCTTGCCGAAGCGATACAGTACAGAAGCATGGACAGAAAAACATCTTAAAAACAAGCCCGCGGCATACACACAGCCGCGGGTCTTATAATATTACAGCATTTTTGATAAAAATGCCTTTGTTCTTTCGTTTTTAGGATTATTGATAACCTCGTCAGGAGTTCCGTCCTCCAACACGACGCCCTCATTCATGAAGATTATTCTGTCCGAAACGCTCTTTGCAAATTCAATTTCATGCGTTACGATAATCATTGTCATGTGCTTCTGGGCAAGGCTCTTTATAACCTTCAGAATCTCGTTTGTGATCTCCGGGTCAAGAGCCGACGTCGGCTCGTCAAAGAACAGTATCTTCGGCTCCAGCGCAAGCGCTCTTGCTATTGAAACTCGCTGCTGCTGACCGCCCGAAAGCTCGCAGGGATATGCGTCAAGCTTTTCGGCAAGTCCCACACGGTCCAGAAGCTCCTTGGCGCGCTTGTCAATTTCCTCATAAATCCGCTTCTTGTTCTGTTTGAAATCCGGACGCTCTTTTGCCAAAAGCCTGGGCGCAAGAGTTACGTTTTTAAGAACGTTATACTGCGGAAACAGATTGAAGGACTGGAATACAAGTCCGAAGTTAAGCTGTCTGCGCCGTATTTCCGAAGCTGACAGCTTTCCCTTATAGTCCGCGTCAAATATACATTCACCGTCAACGTAAATCTGTCCCTTTGTCGCCGTTTCAAGGAAATTTATACATCTCAAAAGAGTTGTTTTTCCGCTTCCTGAGGAGCCGATCACAGAGATGATCTCGCCCCTTTCCATTGAGAAGTTTATTCCCTTCAACACCTCATTATCACCAAAGCTTTTACAGATACCCTTTACATCAAGTATTGCCATCTCAGCCGCCTCCCTTACGCATGATAATAGTCAAGCTTCTTTTCTATGAAGTTAAAAAGAAGCGTGAGAAGTCCGCACATTGCGAGGAAGAATAACGCTGTCGCAAACAGCGGCCAGATAACGCCCGCCTTTGAAAAACGCTCCGCGCTCATCATAACCTCAGCTACGGCGATCGTTCTTGCAAGAGAGGTATCCTTGACAAGCGTCATAATTTCATTGCTCATAGGCGCCATAATACGCTTTACAACCTGCATCAGTACGACCTTAATAAAAACCTGCACCTTGGTAAGTCCAAGCACCTGTCCCGCCTCATACTGACCCCGCGGAATACCCTCTATGCCGCCGCGGTATATCTCCGAAAAATAAGCCGCATAATTGATGATAAAAGCAATAAACGCGGCAGTCATACGCGATTTCATCGGTATATGTAACAGCAGTCCCGGCGCGTAAAGCACAACGAAAAGCTGCAGCATAAGCGGTGTACCTCTGATTATCCAGACAAACACCCTAGATACATAAGCAAGCGGTCTGAACTTCGACATTGAGCAGAAGCAAATCAGAAGTCCTAGAGGCACTGCTGCGATTATAGTGCCGAAAAACAGGATCAGGTTAAACTGAAATCCATCTATAAGCGATAGCCATTTATCCATTGACAAAACTCCCGTGATAATATTATCGATCAAAACGAAAAGCGGGCTGCATAAGGCGGCTCCCCCGCAGCAGACTGCAAGGGGAACACATCCCTGCGCTCCCGCTTATTTTTCCTTATTTAACGAGGAGAAGATCCTCTACGCCGTACTTT
>JBJEFT010000499.1:0-14621 GCA_051874315.1 Candidatus Ornithomonoglobus sp. | reverse complement strand
ATTCTGCCTTGTATGCCTTTATTGACGGTACAAAATCATGCTCCCCGTCATTATATGGAATTTTTCCGCCCCATAATTCTGCCATTTTTCATCTCTCCTTTTAATTCTCTGTAAAGAAGCCGTCAAGCGCGGTCTTTACATTTTCTGCGTCGGCGGCGCCCGTAACAAACAAAGCCTTGCCGTCCTTTACCGCCGCAACGGTATATTCGTTGATTTTTTTATATTCAACAACGGTTTCCTTTTCATCACCCTTAAAGGTAAGTCTGAGAACCGTATCTGTTGTTTTTTCATTATTATAGAAGCCTGTGGCAACTACCCCGATAACCGTGGAGTACAGCTTTTTTGACGCGTCCGTGTCGGCAGCTCTGCCGTCCGCGGTATAGGTCAGATCGTTTCCGCTCCCGCTTACGCCGAAGGTATGCGTCTTACCGTCATATTCTGCGGTCATTTCGGAAATATCCTGCACATTGACATATGAAACAAGCTTATTTATAAAGCTGAAGGTGTCGGCATATATAAACGCGAGAAGCTCCGCAGGCTCCGAATACGCCTGTCCCTGATACTCAATATATATCGTTCCGCCGTCCTCATCGCCAAGCTTGAATTCATAGGTATTTCCGCCCTCGGTAACCGTGAGCCTTGCCTGCTCCGTTCCTATTGAGTAAGCTTTTTTTGAAAGCGACAGCGCCCCTATCTGCTCAAGCACATCCGAATCAAGGAAGCTGTCGTTTGCCATATTGTCATACGGCTCACGCATCATCCATACATTGCCCTCAAGACGGCTTATATCCGGCAGATATAAGTCAATTGTTCTGTCCGCCGTTTCAATTTTTATTCCCGTTATATTGTCGGGATCAATGCTTATTCTGTTAAACTCCGTATAGTATGACGGATCGGTTATAAGCATATTGTACTGTGATGAGCTCATTGTAAACAGCATGCCGTCAGCGCTCGCAAAGTACACATCATCAACGGCGCTCCTGTCACCGACAAGAACAGTATGCTCTCCGTCACCCGCTTTTATTGTTACGGTGACAGCCGGAGCGTCAAGACCGTATTCGGAAGGCTCTCCCGCATCATCAATTATAAGGTCGGTTTCATAAGTCAGCGCTGTACCGATAAACTCCGCCATCTTTACGGACGAAATATCAGACGCGTCAACCCCGTCAATAACCCATACCTCAGAGCCGTCCGCCTTTAAGTATCTGACATCAAGTCCTTCAGCCTTTACCGTTATCTCCTCCGCGTCATCAAGCACAAGAACCGTCTGTATCTGCGGCGGCTTTTTATCCTCCTCCTTTTCGGAGGTATCCATATTCATAACAAACACCGTAGCCGCCGCAAGAACAACGACCGCCGCGGCTCCGGCGATCATACCTGTCTTTTTCATCACATATTCCTCCTTCTGAAGAATACCGCACTTCCAAAGACAAGCAGCAGCAGCGGAACAAGAATTACCGTAATTATAAACATAACAGCCTTCTGAATACTATTCATGACAAGCAGATCTGCGCCCACGGATTTAACCGGAACCACAAATGCTTCCCCCGCGCCGCTCATACTGTTTGTAAGCGCGGTAAAATAAGTGAAGTTTGCAAATCCGATATTATTTACATCCGATACGCTGTATGAAAGCAGCATAGTTGCACCGCTTACATAAATCTTACCGTTTGTATCGGCATTTGTTGACAGGAGCGCTATATCCGCGGCGCCGGTTGAAACCGCGGTGTCCCTTGTCGGCTTGTCAAAGTCAGCTGATGTATATGAATTATCCGAGCTTGAAAGACAGCTCTCAACCGTATACGCGCCCGATGTGGCGGTCGTTTTAAGCGACTTTGCAAACGGCACATAGCCCGAAACCTTATTTTTTGCAATAATTCCTTCGGTTACGTCATTTTTTACATAATTCATAACAAAGAGGTAACTGCCGCCGGAGCCGACCGCGTTATCCTTTGACTCCATAATTACATTCTCATTGATGCTTATGCCGTTTGTACTGAGCCACGCGTTTATATTTGTAAGCTCGGGGCACTCTCCGCTGACATAAATCTGCAGAGCGCCGCCGCCTCTTACATAGGAGTCAAGCTTTGCGATCTCGCCCGTTGTAAAATCGGTAAGCGGGCGCGGAACAATTACAACATCCGCATCATCAGGAATATCCTCCGTAAGCGTTGCCACATCGCCAAGCTCATAATTCTCAGCTTCGAGAGCCTCCCTTGCGCCCTTGAAATCCGCCTCGTTATGACCTGTTGTGAAATACGCCTTATACCGCGCGTCGCTTGAAACATATTTTAAAGCCGAGGTGATTTTTGACTCAACGTCAATTCCCGTTATATTGCCGTTTGAGGTCGGATAAAACTCAGAGTTTTCAATGACCCTTGACTTTTCCCCGGAAACGACTATAACCGAATTTTCCGTCAGAGTTTCCCCCTCCGAAACATAGTCCTTGCCGAAGGTCGGATTTTTGCTTACATCCACATTTTTAAGCTTTATATGTGAATTTGCCGCCGCGTAACGGTCAAGGACAGCGCGCGCGTTGGTGTCCTGCTCCGTTACGGACGCGAGAATATATATTGTTGTGTCCTTGTCATATTCCTTTAGATATTCGTAGCTTTCCTCCGTCAGCTCATATTTCTTATTTGATGTAAGGTCGATTTTTATATTTACCTTTTTCGTAAGCGCCGACATAAATACATTCACAAGTACAAAAACAGCCACCGCTATTGCTATCGCTATCCATGAAAGGAGCCTGTATTTTTTATTCATCTCACATAGTCCTCCTTACGCGAAGCGTCTGCGTTCCGTAGCGCTGACCGTAAGGAACAGGAACAGAACCGTAAGGCTTATATAATATATCAACGCAGACGGGTCAAGAATACCCATTGCAAAATCCAGAAAACGCTCCGTCGGTGAGATCCAGAGAAGAGCTGATTTAAGAACACCCGACGCTGCCGACGCAATGTTGCCTAAAAATACTGTTACAATAAGAATTGCATAGGTCGAAATTGCGGCAACGATCTGCGAATCGGTCAGTGAGCTCATGAAGGTGCCTATTGAAAGAACAACGGCGCACAAAAGAGCAAACCCTATAAAACAGCTTATTGTTTCCGCCCAGTTCACCGTTCCGAAGAACGAAATGATTATTGTATAAATAAGCATTACCGCCAGCGCCGCTGCAACCATTGTAAACGCCGCGAGGAATTTTCCGAGAACAATTGATTTAACCGACACAGGAGCCGTCATAAGCAGCTGATCTGTTTTAAGCTTTCTGTCCTCGGCAAACAGCCTCATTGTAAGTATCGGCAGAATGAACACCGCCCATGTTGTAAGGAGCTGAAACAGGTTCTTGACCGAGGTTACTCCGAACACAATGTTATTCAGATAGAACAATACTCCCGCAAGCAGCAGAAACATTGCCAGAAATATATAGCCGGGCATCGAAGAGAAATAGGAACGAAGCTCGCGCTTGAATATTGCTTTCATTTAACTGTCCCCTTTCTTTTTCGTAAGCTCAATAAATACGTCCTCCAGAGACAGCTCCTCCTCATGCTGCTCCAAAATTGCAAGCTCCGCCTTTGCGAAGGCAAAGAAAAGCTGCTTGCTTATATCCTTACCGGCCGCGACATCAAGAGCATATTCACCCTCGCCGTCAAGCCTTGTATAGGTTACGTCCGTAAAGCCGTCAAGCACAGCCTTTACCGCCTCATCGCTGCCGTCCGCGCGTATTATGATACGCTTTACCTTGTTTTTGCTCTCCTGCCTTGCAAGCTTTTCCGGCGTGTCCTCAGCGGCAATTCTGCCGTTATTTATGATCAGAACTCTGCCGCACACCGCGCTGATTTCCGACAGGATATGTGAGCTTAAAATCACTGTATGATCCTTACCGAGTGAACGTATAAGCCCGCGTATATCTATTATCTGGTTAGGATCAAGACCGACTGTCGGCTCGTCAAGAATAAGCACCTTGGGGTCTCCCGCAAGCGCCGCCGCAAGTCCTACTCTCTGCTTATAGCCCTTTGAAAGGTTTCCTGTTCTTCTTCGGAGAACCTTTGAAAGTCCCGTCTTTTCGGCAATGCTCTTTATCTCAGCCTTAATATCCTTTACGCCCTTAAGCTCCGAAACAAAGCCCAGATATTCCGTAACGGTCATTTCGGGATAAAGCGGAGGCTGCTCCGGCAGATAGCCTATCTGCTTTTTAGCCTCAATAGGGTTTTGGAGAATATCAATTCCGTTGATTTTTATCTCACCGGAGGTCATTGAAATATATCCGGTAAGCATATTCATCGTAGTTGACTTTCCCGCGCCGTTAGGTCCGAGAAAGCCAAGCACCTCATTATCGTGAACGGTGAACGTTATTCCGTCCACCGCTTTTTTATCGCCGTAATGCTTTACGAGATTACTAACCTCAATCATTTAATCATCTTCCTCTTTTTTATCAGGTACAACAGCAATCGCAAGCTCGGCAAGCTGCTGCTCGTCAACAGTGCCGGGTGCCTGCGACATAAGCTCCGACGCGTTCTGAACCTTCGGGAATGCGGTTACATCACGTAGGTTATCGCAGCCCGTCATAAGCATTGTAAGTCTGTCAAGACCTATGCCCATGCCGCCGTGCGGAGCCGCGCCGTACTTGTACGCCTCAACAAGGAAGCCGAACTTTGCCTCGATTTCCTCCTCCGTAAGTCCCAAGGACTCAAACATCTTCTGCTGAAGCTCATAGTCGTTGATTCTTATTGAGCCGCTTGAAAGCTCAATGCCGTTCAATACAAGGTCATATGCCTTTGCGATAACCTTTTCGGGAGCGCTGTCAAGATACTGTATACATTCGTCCTTAGGCATTGTAAACGGATGGTGCATCGCTACCCATGAATCGCTTTCCTCATCATACTCAAAGAACGGGAAGTCCGTTATCCACAGGAAGTTCCAGCCCTCGGGGATAATGTCAAGCCTCTTTGCGGTTTTAAGACGGAGCGCGCCCAGAACCGGAAGCGTGATCCTGTCCTTGTCTGCAACGATAAGCACAACATCGCCCTGCTTTGCGCCGAGCCTGTCCATAAGCGCCTTGATCTCCTCAGATGTAAAGAACTTCTTGAAGCTTGCGTTCGGCTCCGCGTCCGTCCAGCGCACATACGCAAGACCCTTTGCGCCGATACCCTTTGAATATTCAACAAGCTTGTCTATTTCCTTTCGTGTATAGGTCGATGCCGCATCGGGAACAACGATCGCCCTTACCGAACCGCCGTTCTCGATTGCAGACTTGAATACAACAAATTCCGAGTCCTTAACGTACTCCGTGATATTCTGAATTTCCATGCCGAAGCGCGTATCCGGCTTGTCCGAGCCGTAGCGCTCCATAGCGTCCTTATAGGTAAGACGCGGAAGGGGCGTCGGAATATCAACATCAAGCACGGTCTTAAACAGATACTTGATAAAGCCCTCGCCTATTTCAAGAATGTCATCAACATCAACAAATGACATTTCAAGGTCTATCTGCGTGAACTCCGGCTGACGGTCCGCTCTTAAATCCTCGTCACGGAAGCAGCGCGCAAGCTGAACATAACGGTCAAAGCCCGCAATCATAAGGAGCTGCTTGTAAATCTGCGGCGACTGCGGAAGCGCGTAGAACTTTCCGTGATGGATTCTTGACGGAACAACATAGTCGCGCGCGCCCTCCGGCGTTGACTTGATCATCATAGGAGTTTCGATCTCAATAAAGCCGTTGTCATAGAAATAGTCACGGGCAGCCTTTGCGATTTTTGAACGTGTTATGATATTCTGCTGAAGAACATTTCTTCTTAAATCAAGATAACGATATTTTAACCTCAGCTCCTCGTTTACCTTTGTGTCGTTTACGATCTCAAACGGAGGTGTCTGAGCCTTTGCAAGAATACGCAAATCGTCAACAAATATCTCGATCGCGCCTGTTTTTATATCATTGTTCTTGCTCTCACGCTCTCTTACTACGCCCTTTGCCATTACCGCGAACTCGCCGCGGCAGGATTTCGCCTTTTCAAACACCCCGCGGTCCGTATTATCGTCAAACGCAAGCTGAACAATACCTGTTCTGTCTCTTAAATCTATAAAGATAAGGTTTCCCATATCTCTTATCTTCTGCACATAACCGCCTACAACGACTGTTTTTCCTATACCCTCGGTTTCAGCGCAGTAATTCGTGCGCTTTAAGCCCTGCATTGTATCCATTTGTATATTCCTTTCTTATCTCAAAAATTCGGCTGCCGCATCCAATTTAACTGATGTCTGCTCACCGGTTTCCATGTTCTTAATATTCGCTTCTCCCGCTTCGATCTCGTTGTCACCGAGAACCATTGTATACTGCGCGTTAAGCTTATTCGCGTACTTCATGCTCGCGCGCAGACCTCTTCCGGCATGCTCGGTATCGACCGATATTCCGGCTTTTCTAAGCTCATATACTATCCTCTGCGCCGCCATCGTTGCAGCGTCGCCGAGCGGTATTATATACAGCTTAACAGGTGCCGGTTCCGGTATTTCAACACCTTGATCCGCAAGACATATAAGCAGTCTTTCAATACCCAGACCGAAGCCAACCGCCGGAACGCTCTCTCCGCCGATTTCCTCAACGAGGTTATCATAGCGTCCTCCGCCGCATACCGTAAAGCCGTTTGATATGATCTCAAATACGGTCTTTGTGTAATAGTCAAGACCTCTTACAATACCTGGGTCGATTGTGTATTCAATACCCATATTGTCAAGACATGCCTTGAACCTCTCAAAATGACTGCTGCAATCCTCGCAGAGATATTCAAGAATATTCGGCGCCTTTTCAACAAAGCCGTGACAGACATCCGACTTACAGTCGATAATTCTCAGCGGGTTACGCTCAAAGCGTCCTTTGCAGGTATCGCAAAGCTCGTCATAATGCGGTCTTAAATATTCCTTTAACGCGTCACTGTACGCCTTGCGGCACTTAGGGCAACCGATTGAATTTATATTGACCGACAGATTCTTAAGTCCGACGCTGTCAAGGAAATTAAGCGCAAGCGATATAACCTCCGCATCCATTGTCGGATTCGCCGCGCCGAATGCCTCAACGCCTAATTGGTGGAACTCTCTTAATCTGCCCTTCTGCGCCTTTTCGTAACGGAAGCACGCTATATTGTAGAACATCTTCATCGGCATCGGCTGCGCGTAAAGGCTGTTCTGGATAAAGCTCCTCGCAACGGACGCAGTACCCTCAGGACGAAGCGTTACGCTTCTTCCGCCCTTATCGTTAAAGGTATACATCTGCTTTTCAACAACATCGCTTGTGTCACCGACACCGCGCTCAAAAAGCTCCGTATGCTCAAAGGTCGGAATCCTGATTTCCTTAAAATTATATAAATCGGCGGTTCTTCTGAATTTGTCCTCCAGATACTGCCACTTGTAGCTGTCCTGCGGCAGCAGATCCGCCGTTCCCTTTGGGGATCTTGTTATTATCATCTGTAATCTTCCTTTCGAAAAAACATAATATGTCTATTATATTTTACACTTAACAGCGCATAATGTCAAGGGTTTTCAAAAAAATAGAGTATATCGGCTTGTTAAGATATGGCTTTTATTTGAAAAGACGGTTGATAATTTTATCAGTTTATGATATACTTAATGTTGATTAAATGTACCGAAAATCGGGAACTTTGCGGGAGGTGAGCTTATGCTGCTGAATAACGGCAAAAAGAGAATACCTATAGGCTATGAGGATTTCAAGCAGCTTATAGACGGCGGGTTCTATTATGTTGATAAGACCATGCTTATCTATGATCTGCTCCATAACGGCGGGCAGAACAATCTTATCACAAGACCTCGCCGTTTCGGAAAAACTCTTAATTTCAGTATGCTCAGATACTTTTTTGACATAACAGAAAAGGATAACGCGTATCTGTTTGACGGCTTGAAAATCTCAGATCATTATGATGAGCTTGCAACGTACAGAAATACCCATCCTGTTATCACGCTGTCCTTAAAGTGCGCGAAGCAGGGAGATTATGCAAAAGCTATATACAGCTTAAGATATGAAATCCAGGAGCAGTTTAAAAAATACAGATATGTTTGGGAAAGTGAGCTTGTAGATAAGAACGACCGGGATAAGGCAGAAACAGTGATGCAATCCGATGCCAATGAAGAAAATCTCGGTCAGTCCATAAAACTGCTCTGTTCATGCCTTAAGCAGTATTACGGCGCAAACACGATAATACTCATAGACGAATATGATGTTCCTCTTGAGGACGCGTATTTTTCCGGCTATTATGATGAAATGGTACGCTTTATCAGGTCATTGTTTGAATCGGCGCTGAAAACAAATCCGGCACTGGAATTTTCGGTAATAACCGGCTGTCTGCGCATATCAAAGGAGAGTATTTTTACCGGTCTTAATAATCTTGAGGTCAATTCGATCCTGTCAGACACCTATTCCGAAAGCTTCGGCTTTGTACAGGAGGAGGTTGACGAGCTGATGAGGTATTACGGCATAGAGGAAAAGCGTCGGACTATGCAGGCATGGTATGACGGGTATCTGTTCGGCGACACCGAGGTATATAATCCGTGGAGCGTGCTCAATCAGACAAAGACCTGGGCGCGAAAGCTCAGCGCGATTGCGGCTCCGTGGTGGGCAAACACAAGCTCCAATAATATTATCAAAACTTTGGTAGAAAAGGCTGACGATGAAACCAAGGCTATAGTCGAAAGTCTGATACACGGTGGCTGCGTCCAAACTAATCTGAAGGAAACCGTAACCTACGGTGATCTGACTGACAGCAATGAGAATATCTGGAGCTTCCTGTTCTTTACAGGCTATCTTAAACTGCAAGACCTTATACAGTCAAATGAAGAAACAGGCGGAGCGGCGGTTTATTCCCTCGTTATACCCAATCTTGAAATCAAGAGCTGCTATAAGGATATAATAATACAATATTTTAATAAGTATAAAAAAGCGGTAAACAAGGATGAATTGTATAAGTCTCTGCTTAACCGTGACGCATCAGGCTTTGCAGACCGGATAACAGACCTTTTAAAAAAATCCATAAGCTTCTACGACAATACAGAGGCTTTTTATCACGGACTTGTTTCGGGTCTGCTGTCGGGAAATATATATTATAAGCCGGTATCAAACCGGGAAGCCGGAAACGGCCGAAGCGATTTGATTTTATATCAGCAGGACAGATTTATAAACGCTGTTATTCTGGAATTTAAGATTTGCAAACCGAATGAAGAAATAACCGCGGCGGCGGAAAGAGCGCTGCGGCAGATCAACGACAGGGACTACGCGGCGGAAGCGAGAAATCAAGGCTATAAAAATATAATCAAGTACGGTATAGCATTTAAAAACAAATTATGCTATGCGGTAACTGAATAAAGCAAAATCCCTCCGGGACAAAAATGTCACGAAGGGATTTTTCATGCTTTTCAGTCGCTAATAATTCCGTCATTACAGCTAACTGTCTTATATTTTACTGCGCCCTCTATTTCATCAGAGGAATTTATCTTCACTCCCACCAATGCTCCGTTTTCGTCATAGCCTATTCGTATTAGCTTAACGCCGCCTGAGAGGTTCGTGGGAATCCATTCACCGAAATAGCCGCTGTCGGGCATGATTTCAATACCGTTCTGCTCCATTGTGCCATTCGGATTAAAGCTTTCGGTATCGACAGCGTTTCCGTCACGATCCGTTACGTTATTTACATACAGTATGGAATTACTCAGCTCGCCGCCCATCTTGACCCATTCCGTCGGGGTATCAACGCCGTCAAGCTTTATTCCGTCATATATCACGCGGCAGTTTTCACCGCCCCAGTTTCTGCCCCAGGAGCCTACGGCAAATATATTGCCCGGATAATACCCGGAATTTGTAACCGTACAATTACGCAAAAGATAGCCGTTCGCCGATAGATCCGCTTTTCCCTCCTGGGGTGTTCCGGAGGTCTTGCAGGCGGTTATATATCCGCCGACCGACTGGTCGCTGTAGCCGTGCCATGCAAGAGTGCAGTCCTCAAACACTACTGAATTTCCGCCGTAAATATAATCCGTGTTGCCCTCGATATAGCAGTTCTTCACATACGCGGTGCAGTTGGTATAGAAGGTGTCCTGTGAGGATATGAAGTCACAGTTAAACAGCTCTATATTATCGCCGTCAAGCGCGATTGCCGCCGCGCGCTCAGTTGCCGCCTTTGCCATTGCGTCATAGCCCGGCGCGGTTCTGTCCGGCTTGCCGTTGGTATCACTGTACTCATTATGCAGAGCAGGCTCAACGCCGTCTGAAAGCTCCTCCGCAGTCACCTCACAATTAAGCGTGTTTCTGAATATAACATTCTCAACATTTATGTTTCTTCCGGTTATCCTGCACACCGCGCCCCAGCGCGTTACCGGCTTTTTCTCAGTTTTGGCAACAGCATTGTCCTCGTTATAATACATGGTATCATCAGCGCTGTAATACAGATAGCCTATACCGTAATACCAGCGGATTTCCGGACGGCTGCTTATATCTGCTGCCGCAAGCGTCACATAATCGACATCAATTATAACCTGCTCGGTGTATACTCCCGGGTCAAGCTTAATTGTTAACCTGCCCATCTCGCCCTCAGGTCTTTTCATCTTTTTTATAACCGTGAGCGCGTCACCGATCGTTTTAAATTCCTTATCTGCTCCTACTTCGATCACAGGCTTATATTCCGTTTCGGAAATGATTCCCATAAACAGTATATTCTTAAACGGATTTGTATCACCCGCCGCCATAAGATAGCTTTTTGACAGTTCCGAAAGCTCATAACCATCAATATTCTCCGCCGTTATATCATATTTATGGTCGGGCATAAGTGTAAGATCTATTTTATTATCCGTAATTCCTGTTGTATATGTCAGCTGCGGATCATCCTCCGCCGTAAACGTCAGCTTTACTTTATTCAGGTCAAGAAAGCTGCCGTCATTATACACATTATGGACTGTAACATCGCCGGAAATCTCGGTGGGAACAATGTCAACAAGGTGAATATCAAGGCTTGCATCCGCCATTCCCACCGATACACGGTTTGTATCAAGAGCGGGGCATATCTTCTTGCTTCTTTCCCCGTTTTCCTCCACATAGATATCATAGCTTCTGCTTCTGCGCAGCTCAACGGAATATGAGCTGCCAATATCCGTTTTATATTCGGCTCCGTCCTTTGTATCCTTAAACACAAGCTTGGGCTTTGACGTATCGGCGGCTCCGTCATAGCGTATGCTTCCAGAAACCGTATATGTTACGATAACCGACGGATCATAGTAATCCGCAAATACAGCATAAATATCCTTGTTTGAGCTTCCGCCGTACACATACACATCACCCGCTGACGGGTCCTCGATATCCGCCGAAATTGACGGCGCGATACCGTCCTCTATACCCTCCTCACCGCTTGCAAGGAGTGTGTCACCCTGATAGATATATACCGGCCGTCCTGCCGATGCCGAATACACAACCGTCACTATACATGAACCCTCAGGCGCAAAGTAAAAGCTGCGCTTTGTTTTGCTGCCCGAACCGGCGCGGAACGCTGTTTCAAAGGAATACTTCTTTCCGTCGGTATGAATATATTCCGCCGGCGCATCCGCCTTTGTCCATTCGCCGTATCCGTCTATGCCGGAGGCCGAAAACGCTTCCTTGTCCGGCGCCGCCGCCGCGCTCATAAGCGCGGTATCATTTGATGTCCATACCCTGTTTGGGGGTATATCTGCGGCAAAGCCGCCCGTTTGGGCGGCTGTCATAATTGCTGCTGTCATAATCACTGTAGCTTTTTTCATCATTCAATCACAAAATCCGAGAAGTCCGCATAAGCGCCCTCCTCACCTACGCAGAATATAGCGTGCTTTGCGCCTACCCATTTGCCCTGCATAGCGTCAAACTCGCCCATCTGAACAAACGCGCTTCCGTCAAGGCTGTAAGAGCATCTTACTCTTGCAGTAAGACTGTTGCGCTTTGCGATGACCTCTGTTCTGAGGTATACGCCGGTTACGGAAACGATCTTATCCGTTACAAGCTCCTCGTCCGCCGCTTTGCCGGAATTTTTGGTTACTCCTGTTGTAAACTCGATCGTGCCGTCATCAACAAGCGCGATATAACCGTATTTCAGTCCGACTACGCCGAGAGCTGCCTTGTTTTTTCCGGTGCCCTTTGGCATATCAACCTTAACGGTTGTTATCATAGACGGAGCCTGCCAGAGCTGCGTGAGCACATTAGGAAGATTCCACATATACGCGTCCTCCGGCTTTTCGATCTTCTCGCTGTAAAGTCTGAGATGCCCCGGATTTTCGGTAAGAGAATACCACTCCGGCTTGTTGTTCGCCTGCCACTGCCACTGCAAGCCCAGCTTGTCCGATGAAAAATCATCCGAGGTTGCCGGAACACATACAGGATATTCTGCGCCCACATCCGGCTTTTTATATTCCATAACCGGCTGTCCGCACAGTCCGCTGTCTATATTCTCACCCATTGCAGGCCAGTCGTTGATCCAGGTCACCGGCTGCAGGTGTACTATCCTTCCGCAGACCTCAAGGTCCTGGAAGTGCATAAACCAGTTTTCGCCGCTTTCAAGCTCGACCCAGCCTCCCTGATGCGGTCCGTTTATATCAGTCTTGCCCTGACGCAGAACTATTCTGTCCTCATACGGTCCGTACACGTTTCTTGAACGGAGCACAACCTCCCAGCCGGTGGGAACGCCGCCCGCCGGCGCCATTATGTAATACCAACCGTTTCTCTTATAGAACTTAGGTCCCTCAAGCGTCGGATGACTTATCGTTCCGTCAAATATAATAGTGTCCTCGCTTATAACCTTTGTACCGTCCGGCGTCATTTCGCATACGGCAAGCTTTGACTTTATGCCGCAGCGGCTGTTTGCATAGCCGTGAACAATATACGCCCTTCCGTCCTCATCCCAGAGCGGGCATGTGTCTATAAGTCCAAGTCCCTCCTTAACGCATACAAGCGGCGACCACTCACCGTAAATATCATCGGCGCAGGTCATCATTATGCCGAGGTCGGGATCACCGTAATATATGTAAAACTTACCGTCATGATACCTTATTGACGGAGCCCATACACCGCAGCCATGCTGCGGCGTGTTATATCGCGGCTGCAATTCACGAACGGCATAATTAATAATTTCCCAATTTACAAGGTCCTTTGAATGAAGTATCGGCAGACCCGGAACATATGTAAATGATGATGCCGTCATATAGAAATCGCTGCCCACTCTTATCACATCCGGATCGGAATAATCCGCGTAAAGCACCGGATTCTTAAATCTGCCGTTGCCTAAATCCGATACCCATTTTCCTTTTAAATTCATATTGTTTTCTCCTTATCAAAAACAGGGAGGGCAGAGCCGCCCTCCCCTATTTTATAGTATTATTCTACTATTTTAACATCTGCGCCGTCTTTAACTCTTACAGGCTCGTCTGTGCCTTCTGCATGTACGCCGTAAACTCTTACGTCCTCAGCATTTTCAAATTCAATACCGGGACCGTTTATGACCTTGACCGAAATGTCACGGAATGTTGAGTTCTTTATGTTGGTACAGAAGATTCCCTCGCCTCTTGTCTTTTTAACATGGAATGCCATGATCGGCTTATCCTTGAGCTCCTGCTCTGTTTCTGTCATCTCAACAGAGAAATTGCTGACTGTGATTCCCTCAACAGGCATCTCAGGAATACCGTATATGTACGCAGCCGAAGCCGTTACCTTTGTCGCGCGGATATTTGAGATATTTATGTTTCTGATTACAGGTGTGTTGTCTGCAACCGGAAGCTTGTCAAGACTGAACAGCGACATATCGTCCGGGCTTGCGCCGCCGCACTGATAGTAGCCGTTGATTACAAACGGTGAAAGCACGTTCTGCATAATGATGTTGCTTATGATCACGTCCTCAACCGCGCCGCCGCGCTTACGTCTTGTCTTGATTCTTATACCTCTGTCTGTACCGTTGAACACACAGTTGGAGATCGTAACATTCTTAACGCCGCCCGACATCTCACTGCCGAGAACCACGCCGCCGTGACCGTTGAGCATTGTACAGTTGGTTACAACAATGTTCTCGCACGGATACTGCTTCTGGAACAGATCGTCCTCTGTGCCGGATTTTAATGTAAGACAGTCGTCGCCGACATCAATTGTACAGTTTGAGATATGTACATTTGAGCAGCTCTCCGGGTTAATACCGTCTGTATTCGGTGAATTCCACGGATTCTTGATCGAGATACCGTCAATTGTTACGTTTGTGCAGCACATCGGGTGTACTGTCCACATTGCCGAGTTTCTTATTGAGATGCCCTGTATAAGGACATTATCGCAGAGAATCGGCTGGATAGCGCGCGGTCTGTGCTCGTTCTTCGGATTAGGCCACCAGTTCTGACCCTGACCGTCTACGACACCGCGTCCCTTGATTGAAACATTCTTTCTCTTGAATGCCTTTATAAGTCCCGAATGACCGCCGCGGTTATAACCCGGAAGAATATCCGTCGTTATCATCGGATAATCTGCCGGATCCGCGCTGCCTAAAATAACTGCGCCGCTGTCAAGGTATAAGGTCATATCGTCCTTGAGCTCAATTGTACCTGTGAGGTACTCGCCGGCGGGGAAATATATC
>JBJEFT010000498.1:1735-3551 GCA_051874315.1 Candidatus Ornithomonoglobus sp. | reverse complement strand
GTTAAAAGGGTATCAACTACTGTTGATAAATGGGAAATATCAAGACCACGTTTTTTTAGGCGTTTTAAGGCTTTTTTGAACTTGTTGGATAAGACTAATTCATATTTCATAAGTCAATATCCTCTAAGGCTTCCGAAAATGAAGAATACCTTTTGGTATTCGGATCACGGCTGATGCGTTTTGCTTCTTCCATAGCGTCAAGCACCTCCTGCTTATAGGAGGGAACGCTGACGCTGAACGGCAGACCGTTTCTAAGAACAGTTTGGGAAAGAAACATATTAACAGCAGTGGACATATCAAGTCCAAGCTGCTTAAACAGCGCAGTAGCTTCAGCCTTTAAATTTTCATCAATTCGGATTTGGGTGGGTACTGTTGCCATATAAATCATCTCCTTTATAAATATTATACTACGAAAAGTTTACGATGTCAAGCAAAAAGGAAAGGAAATATTATGAACAACAATATATTAGTTATACTGTTTATCTGCTGCCCGAAATCCTTGATTTTATGCGATTTTTCGTTAAGTCCTATAAGAACCCTCGTACCAGAACAGCTCGTAAGCCTAAGCCTCATTAGTTCTATTTAAGTTAAGAGAGCCGTAAAAACGGCTCTCCGATCATTTTAATGCTTATTTACTTCATATTTTCAATAATTCGCTCAAATACCGCCGCTGCCTGCGCTCTTGTGGTGTTAGCCTTCGGCGCGAAGGTATTATCATCATTTCCGAACATAATACCGTTATTCAAATTCCAGATCACGGCGTCCTTTGCGTAGTCGGAAATATCCGCGTTATCGGCATAATTCAATGTTCCGTTTACTTCTGTATCATATCCCTTGAACTTCGCGTATCTGTATACGATAGCCGCCATCTGTTCACGGGTTATATTGTCATCGGGAGCAAATTCCGTATCGGAATATCCCTCAACAATACCGTTAAGTCTTGCCCAATATACCGCGTCTGCGTACCAGCTGTCCGCGTCTACATCTGAGAACGTATAGCCTGACGCTTCATTTGATATATCCGGTTCATTTTCCATTCTGTACAGCACCGTTACAAACATTGCTCTTGTAATATCTGCTTCGGGAGCAAATTCTGTGTCGCTTACACCAAACATTAAGCCGTCCCTGAACGCTTGTAAAACAGGCTGATAGAACCAATCATTTTCCGTTACATCAATGAACGGATTATCGTCAGGAATCTCTGTCTGCGCCGGCTCGTCTGTTGCCGTAGGCTCAGGTGTTTCTGTCGGCGCGGGTGTTTCTGTCGGCGCTGGTGTTGGAGTAGTCCTTGATGACGAACCGCCGCCGCCGCTGCTTTTCCTCGTCCATTTTGCGTAGAAAATCTTGTCGTCCGAAGCGTCCGCCGCTATTTCCGTCACCGCCGTACCCGTAAGCTCCGCGTTATCAAACCAGCCGGCAAAGGTGTAGCTTGTTCTTGTAATATCAGTTGGGAGCGTTACAGCCGTTCCCTCTGTGTAGCTTGTGATATTGCCGCTGTTGATCGCGCCGCCGTTTGTTTCAAGCGTCACGTTGAATTGTCTTGCCGCAACCTCAACGCTGACACTCTCAGTTATGGTCTTATAATTTGCCGTATCATTCGGAGTATAAACCGCTTCAAACGTATTTGCGCCAACCTCGCCGACGCTCTGAGTACTGTCGCTCCAGTTCCAGCCGTCCGGAAGCGATACGTCCGCAAGCGTCTGACCGTAGGTCGCGGTTAAATCTGCCGGAACGGTTACTGTCGGCGCCGCCTTTGCGATTGTGTATTCTTTTGCCGCCTCTGACGGTAACTGATAATACTGCGCATTCGTACCCG
>JBJEFT010000498.1:0-1635 GCA_051874315.1 Candidatus Ornithomonoglobus sp. | reverse complement strand
CCGCAAGCGTCTGACCGTAGGTCGCGGTTAAATCTGCCGGAACGGTTACTGTCGGCGCCGCCTTTGCGATTGTGAAGTCTGCCGTTGCAGCTGCGGATTTATAGTTGTCCGTTTCGGCAAAGTCAGCTTTTACGGTGTAGCTGCCTGCCGCCGTTGGAATGTCCGTACTGTATGTATTGTCATCCGCGTCTTTTACTTTGTATTGATACGTCACATTATCCGTGCCGTTGGTAGCGGACACAGGCGAGGGTGATTTTGCGCTTTCACCGTAAGTCCATCCCTCAATCGAAACTGAGCCGGAGCCGCCGGCCTTGTTTACTACCACCTTGACATCAAAAGTAATCGTATCTTCTGTTCCGAAATCAATCGACATCAGTGAAAATTCCGGATTCTGCTTTGTTGCCTTAATCGAAACAGTGTAGCCGCTCTCATTCGCCGCCGTGTTGTCTGCGACTGTGAGCTTGCTGCCGTTAATGCTTATACCGCTGACTGCCGTACTTGTAATTTCGTATGTAAATTTATCCGCCGCAACGGAGCTGCTGTCCGCCATAGCGATATATGCTGATAAATCCGTTTCTGCGGCCGTACCGTAGGTGGTGGTAACGGTTTTTTCGTTATCATTTTCACCGTACATCAGCTCACCGACAGCATACACGGTCATGTCGTCTGTAACAGGTGTGTCTGCCTTAAACTCCGCGCCGCTTATGCTTGCCGTCTGCGACCATTTTACGAATGCGTATGTGTCCGAAGCCGGAGCTGTCGGAAGCGCGACAGTACCGTTATAATTTGCATATGCCGCCGCGTGCTCCTTATATCCGTTTTGACCCGCGCTGTCCTTAACAACAAAGGTTACCTTGTAAACCGTCTTTGCGCTGTCGCTTGTAAGAACAGGGAAATTGTCTGCGCTTATCGTCTGTCCCCATACCATAGGAACAGCGCCGGTTTCAGTATCTTCTTCCTGCGCGCTTTGCAAAAGGTGGGCAACCTCGCCGCCTGCAAACTGCTCTGTGGTTTTGCTTTCGGCTTTGCCTGCCGTTTCACTGTCCTCATTACCTATCGCGTTAATATCATTGTTTATAGTATCTGTTTTCAGATAATAGCAGTTTGTTATTGTGCCGTCATTATATCCGCACACGCCGCCGACAACAGAACTGTCGTTGCTGCCGCTGACATCGCCTGTGTTATAGCAGTTTTCTATTCTGCCGCCGTAATTATATCCGCACACGCCGCCGATATGTGAATAACTGCTTGTGGCTGTAACCTCACCGGCGTTATAGGAGTTTTCTATTCTGCCGCCGTTATTATATCCGCACACGCCGCCGATATGTGAATAAATGCTTGTGGCTGTGACCTCACCGGCGTTATAGGAGTTTTCTATTCTGCCGTCGTCATTATATCCGCACACGCCGCCGACACCATTGGTGCCGCTGACATCGCCTGTGTTATAGCAGTTTTCTATTCTGCCGTTATTCCATCCGCACACGCCGCCGACATAATATCCACCCTTAACATAGCCGTCAACGCCGAGGTTCTTAATCACACCGCCGCTGCCGACACAGCCGAACAAGCCTTGATAATCATTTGTACTGTTTATATACAAGCCTGTTATCCTGTGTCCGTCGCCGTCAAATGTGC
>JBJEFT010000497.1:0-14645 GCA_051874315.1 Candidatus Ornithomonoglobus sp. | reverse complement strand
ATAAATATACCTATCGAAAATGGCGTGAAATCAGCGATAATATTTGCCGTGAACACGGCCTGTCTGTAATAGAAAATCCACAAAAACACCCGAAGCAAAAACAGCGTGATTTCTATGATAACCGAGAAACCAAGCGAGTAATATGGCGGGATATTCTGCGTTCTGATATTGACAAGGTTATTCAGGATGTAAACAGCTTTGATGAATTTCTCAAACATATGGAGGAGCTCGGATATAGTATAAAGCATGGTAAATACTTCTCTTTTAAACACCATGCACAAGAACGATACATACGACTTCGCTCTTTAAGGGACGATTATAGCGAAGAGGATATTCGGGAGCGTATTATTACCAAACGTCCGGCAATTCCGCGCATACTCCGTAACGGCAACCGTGATATTTCTCTGCTCATCAGCATTGAAACAAATATCAAGTGCCGGACATCGCCCGGTTATCTTCATTGGGCAAATCTGCATAATCTTAAAGAAGCTGCAAAAACGCTTAACTTCTTGCTTAAACACAACATAACATCATTCGAAGATCTGGATAATAAAGTATCCCACCTGAACTCCCAAAAGCAAAATATCGTATTGCAGCTAAAGCAAATAGAGATCGAAACCAAGGGTATCAAAGAAGCTATCACTGTCATTGAAAGCTATGAACTCACAAAGCCCATTGCCGTTGAATATGACAAATCGGTTTTCAAGGGTAAGTTCAGGCAAAAACACTTTGACGAGCTTCACCAATTTGAAGCAGCCCAGCTTCGGTTGAATGAGCTTTATCCAAGCAGAAAAATACCTACTGTTTCACAGCTCCAATCAAAGCAGAGGCAATTATCTGGAACTCAGGATAAACTGTATAAAGATTATAAATCTATAGAGCATGAAACACTGAAGTACTCTGTAATGAAAAAGAATATCGAGCTGTTTTTGAACAATGAACAAGAGCACAAACAACCTATGCAAACCCAGCGTGTTCAAGATAGAATTCGATAGATTAGATAGGGCTGTAGCAAAACTACAGCCCCATAAAATCGTTTAATAAATCACTCTCTATGTTTTATTCTCTCCTATTGGATTAACTATGCAGTTTTAATTTTGTAATGACGGAATATTCATATTCACTTTCAAATATATCCTGCAATCCATCCGTAATATAAATACCTCCGTCATCGGTTACAAATATAACGTCAAAGCCTTCATTTGCTCGCCAGTACTCCATCGCCTTATCAAGTCCCATTACAAAAAGAGCTGTTGAGAGTCCGTCGCCGAGAGTTCCGTTTTTGCTGATTATTGACACGGATTTTAAACCGCTTTGCGCTGGATAACCCGTTTCCGGGTCAATTATATGATGATATATAACTCCGTCCTGCTCAAAAAAGCGCTGATACCCCCCGGAGGTGACAACCGATTTGTCAGACACCGCAACACTGCCTATATATGTATCATTATCGGGATCTTGTATAGCTACCTTCCATGTGCTGCCATCAGGCTTTGTACCAAGCGTCTGAACATTTCCGCCCAGGGATATAATTCCGGATTCAGCTCCGTTATCTCTGAAAATTTTTATAATCCTTTCCGAGAGATAGCCCTTAGCAATTCCGCCAAGATCAAGCTGAGAATTGTTGCTCAGACATATCCTGTTACCGTCAAAGGAAATATTTTCATATCCTACCTCTGTCAGTGTCTGTGACAGTTCGCCGTCCGACGGAACACGAAAATCCTTTGTATAAAAGCCCCACAAATCCATCACGGGCGCAATTGAAATATCAAATGCGCCGTCTGTTGATACGCATATATCAAGTGCAGCTTTAATAAGCGCTGCCGTATCCATCGATACCTCCGCGCCCTTTGCCTCGTTTACCTTATAAATCTCGCTGTCCTCGCTGCCGCGCCTCAGCGCGCCGTCAAGACGCTTAATTTCCTTTTCCGCATCATCCAAGGCTTTGACGGCGCTGTCACCGTATAACTTTAACGTCATTACCGTATCCATTGCGTATATGGTTTTCGTTTCCGCCTGCATCGTTTGTTCTGACTTGTCTGAGGCAGAACATGCCGATAACAGCATAATACAGATGACAGCCGGAAATAAACTCTTTAATTTCAATAGTATTCCCTCCCGGCTTCAATCATTTTGTGTTTTGCTATAAATCTCGCCGCATAACCGGTAAAAGCGCCGGTGATCACTGCCGACACAGCCAGTACCGGCAAATAACCGACAATCTGCCATGTGGATGTTATGATTATCGCCGCAATAACCTGTCCGATATTATGCGCCAGCGCGCCAAATACGCTTGTGATCCAGAGCCGGTTTCTGAAAATTTTTACCGACAGCGACATCACAAAAAAGCACAGAAGTCCCCCTGCCATGCTATACATAAAGCTCATCATCTGACCGGTAAATATGCTTCCCAGTACAATCCTTAGCATAAGAACAGTAAAGGCTTCCTTTCTGCCAAACCATATAAGTGTAATGAGAGTAATTATATTGGCAAGTCCCAATTTGATTCCCGGTATCGGCGCAAGCGGCGGAAGCTGCGCCTCAATGATGAAAATTATAAGAGATATTGCGGCAAGCATTGATAATGCTGTCAGTTTTTTTGTACTCAACTTACCTTCCTCCCGCTACCGCGTCTGTTTCATCTTTTTCTCCCGTAATTATGATTGAGAGCTTATGCGGCAGACACACAATCGGCACCGCGCTGTTTTTTATGTATCCCCGGTTTACGCATACCTTGTCAGGACAATCAGCATCAATAACCGAAATACGTCCTCGCTCTACCCTTATTCTGTTGCTCCCGCCGTGCTCTTCAGTAACCTCAAACTCATACGGTTCCGTAACATCGGATAGATCTATTGTCCGTATGACATTATTGCCCTGTTTTACAACCGCAACCGTTAATGCGTCCGTATCTGCGCCGCGCGCAAACCAAATACCTGCGCACACCATGCACAGTGATACAAAAATCATTATCCATTTAATATCTTTTTTTATCATACAGCCAGCACAAAGCTCCTGTCATGTATCTTTTCAATATCCAGATGTATTCCGTAGGTTTCAAATATGACCTCGCGGTTTATTACCGCCTCCGGCGTACCGGAAGCTATTATTTTTCCGTTTTTCATAGCGGCAATGACATCACTGTAATATGCCGCCTGATTAATATCATGCAGCACCATAATAATGGTCATGCCGTACTCTGCATTCAGCCTTTTTATAAGACGGAGTATATCGATCTGATATTTTATATCAAGATATGTTGTCGGCTCATCAAGGAAAAGCAGCTTAGTATTCTGGGCAAGTGCCATCGCTATCCACACTCTCTGACGCTGACCGCCGGAAAGCTCGGAGATATTGCGCCTGCGCAGATCGGTAATGCCTGTAGCCTCCAGAGCCTTTGATATATACTTTTCATCCTCCGCCTTATTGCCGCCTATACGGCGGTGAGCCAGTCTACCATAGCCTACAAGTGTTTCCACAGTTGTATCATGCGGCGCGGTGTTATACTGATGCACGATCGCCGCCTGACGCGCGAAGCTTTTTAACGGAATGCTGTTTATATCGGAATTATTCAACAATACGCTGCCCCTCTGTGGTCTGAGATTTTTGGTCATCACGTTGAACAGTGTTGACTTTCCGCAGCCGTTGGCGCCTATTATAGTTGTAATTTTACTGCGCTCAACCTTAAAGGATATGTCATCAAGCACCTTGTTTTTTCCATATGAAAAATCTATATTTTTAACCTCCATAGGTCTTATTGCTCCTTTTCAAGAGAATAATAAAGAACGGTCCTCCAATAACGGACATGATAACTGCAGGCGAAATTTCATACGGATATGCAATAACCCGCCCCAGCGTGTCTGCTCCGAGCATGATGAGCGCTCCCAGAAATACCGAAAACGGTATAAGCTTTTTATGGTCGTTGCCTACAAGAAGTCTGCCTATATGCGGAACAATAAGACCGATAAAGCTTATTGTTCCGGCTATTGCTGTAGTAATGGACGCAAGCAGCACGGCGGCGAAAGATATCGTCACACGCAGAGTATTGACATTTACGCCGAGACCGCGTATTGTTTTATCCTCCAGCGCCATAAGATTGCAGCTCTTTGCCATGAACAGTGATATTACAAGACCTATCAGAGTGTACACGGCAAGAAGCTTTACGTCAGACCATGTTTTCATGGATATATTCGCATTCACCATTGCGGCAGTCTGTGAATATGCCTGACCGCTCATTGATCCGAACGCGCTTGACAGTCCGCTGAACATAGCGCTTACCGCAACACCGACAAGAATTATCCTGAGCGGTGAAAAACCGCCCTTGTATGCCAGAGTATATACCATGATACATGCTATAATTCCCCCGAAAAACGCAAATATCGGTGTCAGAAAAAACAGCGCCGGAACAAAGCTTACCACTACCGTACTTACAAAGCTCGCCGCCGAGGAGATGCCTATAATTCCCGGGTCCGCAAGGGGATTTTTCAGCACCGACTGGAACATTACTCCGCTTACAGCCAGTGACGCGCCTGCAAGTATTGATATTATAATACGAGGAAAACGCAGATCTACGATAATATCCACATTCTCCGAGTATTCAACAAAAAGTCCTTTGAACAGCTCCGCATATGTTACTCTTATGCTTCCCGTATTTACCGAGACAACAAAAAGTATTGCCAGAAGAGCTGTTACAGATGTAAAACTAATGATTGTTTTCTTCTTCATATCAGTTACCATATAACATCGGCTCCAGTTCCGCTAACGCCTGCGGATAGTCAAAGGTTGCGCTCATTCCGAAAAGCATATAGTCCACATCATAGACTTTTCCTTCCTTGACTGCCCTGAAATGCTTCCATATATCATTCGTTGAAAATTCACGGTTAAACATTTCTATAGCTTCCTTCGGCAGACCGTGAGCGGTTCTTATGATAACATCCGGGTCGCGCGCGAGAATCTCCTCTGTGTTCACGCTTAAAAAGTCCTTGCTGCTGTCTTGGAACACGTTTGTACCGCCCGCCAGCTCTACAAGAGAGCCGGCATATGAATTCTGCGTTGCCACAAGGTAACTGCCCGGAAGTCCCATAAGCACAAGCACCTTAGGGCTTGCCTCGCTCTTGTGACCGCTTGAATAGCTGCTAATAAATTCGTTATACTCTGCAATGATAGCATCCGCCTCTGCCTGCTTTCCGTATTTGTGACCGAGAACTCTGACGCTCTCATAAAGTCCGCCTACACTTCTGAGATTTATAAAGGTAGACTGCACGCCTATGTTATCATATTTCATCTGCAGATCAGCCTGTAAGGTATCCGGTCCGATTACATCGGTCGGGTTCAGTGACTTTATAATTTCCATATCAGGCTCCATTGATGAGCCTACGCGGGTTACTCCGTTATATCTTGACGCTATTGACGATACCGTGGTTTCGGGAACGCCAACAAGATTAATGCCAAGTCTGTCCATAATATCACATACCGCTGATGATGTGGCTACAATTCGCTGCTCCGATTCGGGAACGACCTCATTTTCGTATGCCGCCATCTGCTGCCGGTTGCGCTGCTGATACGATACAACATCCGTGCCGCCGCTTGATGCGGCATTTGCGGCTATGCTTGATTCTCCGGTTACGCCCTGAGCCGCATTTGTGGTTTTAGTCTGCGTTGATGACTCGTCCGCTTCATCTGAGCTGCTGCCCGTTTCAGCCTCGGCAGCATCCTCCCCGGCATTCTCATCTTCAGCATCCTCTGTTTCACCAAGCCCGTCTGTTTCCCTCTCCCTGCGCTTTTCCTCAAGCGCCTTCTGTTTCTCCTCGGCAATAGAGGTGCCGGTGTTTATGCTGTTAACGGAACTGCTCCGTAACCCTACTGCCAGCGCAGCGCAGGAGCCTGCAACAACGCATCCGATAACAGATAAAATTATAATTCGTTTTCTGATGCCCATCGCAAAGAACCGCTCCGCCGCATTATGAATAAAATTCTTGATTATTTCCATACCGATCAATATCACCTTAATTTCCGTAGTATTGAGTAAAGTTGCTTAGCATTGATGCTATATCAGCTCTTGTTGCGGATGAGGTATAATCATAGCCGTTTGTATTCTGTTTTGTAATAATACCTGCCTTCCCCGCCTTTACAACGGTATCCTGCGCCCAGCTGCTTATTCCTGTAGTGCTCGGTGAAATACTCTTTGTTTTAAGCTCGACTGACTTATAGTCAGCGTATCTCATTATGATTACCGCCGCCTGTTCCACCGTTACGGGAGCGTCAGGGGCAAATATATTGTTTTCATAGCCGTTCACTATGTCATTTTCATTTGCCCATGCAATGTACGGCGAATAATACATACTTTTGTCAACATCGGCAAAGCTGCTCTCACCCGAAATATCCTCGCCGCTGAGTCTGCCTAAAACGGTAACGAACATTCCGCGTGTCATTTCGTCCTCCGGCGAGAATGTAAGCTCGGTTGTACCGTTGAAAAGTCCGGCTTCAACAACTGAAACGATTTCGTTTTCAGCCCAGTGTCCGTCTATATCCACAAAAAGACTGCTTCCTGTTTCCGGAGCCTCGATCTCCGGCAAAGCGCCGTCAGACTCAACTGCAGAGGAAGTGTCACAATTCCAGTAGAAGGTTACATCTCTTCCCATCGGTCCTACATACATTTTCACACGAATATAGCTGTCCTCATCCGATATTGAAAACCGCAAATCGGCGCTGTTAGATGCCGCGCTTTCCTTTATAACACTGTACTGAATATCGCGGTAACCGCCGCCGGGAGCCTCCTGAACGGCAAAATGTATATCCGAAAGGTTACTGTAAAGCAGCATACGCATTGTTACGGTTACATCGCCGGCACTTTTTTCTACTATCGCCTTCTCATAAACCGCGCTTCTGCACATACCCTCACCAAGCTCGCTATTACCCGTGCCGCCGTCATCGGTCAGCCCGGTATCCGGATTAATATAATGTGTAACGGTATCGACCTCATATGTACCCTTATCAAGCGCCAAAGCGTTTATTGACGAAAAGCACACAAGCATAACGGATGCTGCACCGCATGAAATAATATTTTTAATTTTCATCATTGACCTCCTCATTATCGGTTTCTTCATTATTAATTTCCTTGTCATTAATTTCCTCGTCTGAAATATTCTCCGGCTCGTCCTCAGGTTCTTTCGGCTGCTGTTCCTCTATCATCTCATCCAGTCTGCAAAGTACAACTACCGCATCCACTCGGGTCACCGCTTTCTTCGGAGCAAATACACGGTCACTTGTCCCAATAAGACCTGACTTTACAAGCGCGTTGACCGCATCAGCTGCCCAATCGCTCATTTCATCCGCATCTGCAAAGGTTATTCCGGCTCCCGATTTAAGAGCTATACCCTGACAGTTCACAAAGTTATATAAAATAACCGCCATCTGCTCGCGGGTCAACGTCGAATGGGGTTCGAACAGTCCGTCACCGGTTCCGCTTATTATACCGTTATTATGCGCCCATAAAACATACGGGAAGTAATACTCAGTCTCAACAACATCCGAAAACAGATTTTCAGCATCAATAGACGCCTCTCCGCCGCAGAAACGTCCCAGAACCGTTATAAACATAGCTCTTGTCAGCTCCTCATGCGGTCCGAAACGGGTATCATCAATGCCGTTAAACCAGCCGTTTCTCACAGCCGTTTCTATTTCCGCTTTAGCTCCGCTTGAATTTATGTCTTCAAATATATCCGGCACAGGTGTCGGAGTGATTTCGGGCGCTCTCGTTTTATGCGGAGGCGGATCGTCCGTTTCGCATATCGCTATTATTCCAAGAGTGCTAAGGGAGAAAATAAAGTATTCTCTGTCCGCAGATATTTCAAAATCTATGAGTGTCTTTCCCTCCGCCGCATCTTTGGTAGCGTCGGTAATCTTATAAATCACAGATTTATCAATATCTATATCCCCTACAGGAACATAGAATGTCACATATCCCTTAGGCTGAACTATCTTACGTTTCAGCATTGCCGTTATAACATAAAGCTTATATGAATCAACACTGCCGTTAAGAATAGCGTCAGCCTTTTCATATGTGGATTTTATCGGCGACAGATTGTAATAAACCCTTGTACCCTTAGAAAATGCGCCCTGACCTGCGGTAAAGCGGATTCCCGTAACAGAATCGGTCACATCCATCGCATCCCCCGCAACCGCAGAGTATTCGCCGTCGTCACCGCTGCTGCCGCTTGTTGAACCTGCTGCCGCCGTTGTATCAGGCGTCAGCTTGTCGTTTGGATCGGTAGCTGTTAGGGTATTCCAATAGATTTTCAGTCTCGCTTCAATATAACCGTCCTCAGAAATTTCATCCATCGGAGTATACGGAACATTTATTTTTACCGGAACATAGTCCTCATCAATGTTCGGTAATTTAAAGGAAAACATTGACAGATAAGTAAGACTGTATGTGTTTGTTCCGTCATTGGCGGTTATTGTTTTGCTGTCTAAGGTTGTAACCTTCTGCCAGTCTCCACTGCTGTTCTTAAACAGCATAGTTTTAAGCGCGGAATAATACGGAGGTATACTTACAGGATTTGAAGCGCAGGTTATTGTTCCTGTGCCGCCAACAATATTGATAATTGCTTCACTGTTATTCTCAAACGCCGAGTTACCCATGGAAAGCTGCTCCGCCGACAAATGATACAGCGCGATCTGCACACGGTATTTTCCGTCTGCAATATTACTGTAGTCGGCACCACTGCCCGAACCTCCGGACGACCCGTCCGATGAGCCGCCGGAGCTGCCTGAGCCTCCCATTGCCGGCGCTGATGTCACATCCGGCGCTGATGCAGCAAACGGATCCTCGGTTTCCGACGGTCCGGCTGTAATCTGAGGAGCTTCTGAAGGAGCAGGAGAAGCCGTTGAATCGTTATAAAACGTAATTTTCTTGAGATTTACAACAGAGTTCTCATATCCCTCCTTGACACCTACGGCATATACGTTAAACGAATTACCCGCGCCTCCCATCTCCGCAGCCTCATCCTTTGAAACCTCAAAGCTGCCTCTGTAGCGGTTATCCTCTGATACAATATCCCCCAGATCCGCTTCATCGCTCCCGCTTACAAGGTAATATATATCGGCGTCCGAAGCCTCGGCTGACCTTGGTATGCTTATTGCGATCTCAAAGCTTCCGCCGTCCGCAGAGAGTATAGTATTTATTGAAGGAGTACCTACCTGCTTTATCTTTTCGGGCTTAATTCCTGTGATCGCTTCAATCGCATTGCTGTAATCAAAGCTCATAACACAAAGCTGTCTGCCCATTGCTTCAAAATCCGATTCAATGCCGCATATGACATGCTCCTCATCATTTTCAAGAGGTAAGCGGACATAATCTATTGTCGTTCCGTCGGCTTTATAGGTATACTCACATTCCTCTGCGCACACATCAAGATATGTATTTATATTCTGATTTTCCGCCGGGATTTCCATTGCGGTCAGCGCATCAGCCATAGCATATTGGTCTGACGCGCTCGCCTGATCCGGAATATACCAGAACTTAATCAAATGACCTATCGTTGAACCCATATCTATCTCACAAAAATCCAGCTCGACATAAATCATACCGTCTTCTTTGAGAAGTCTCGCATTTCCGGTAAGCGCGCCGTTTCCCATTGAGTATGACGGCGGTTCGCTATACGGCCATCTGAACATCCTGACGTCAACGTCAAAGCTGTCGCCGTCCTGTATTGCATCCCACCATTCGTCAACGAAAACGGTATCATCTTCCGCAGCTTCCTCCGGATCCCGGGCAGTATCATCCACATCATCATGTATGGATTCGGTTTCCGGCTCTGACGCTTCATATTCCTGCACTGTTTCCGCTATATTTATATCCTCCTCGTATTTCTCGTCAGAATATGCGTATACATATCCTGACGAGAATACTGAAAGGGAGAATGTACACAATAAGAGAAAAGCTGTTATTTTCTTTATCCCTTTCATAACGGTTTCCCTCCTGATGTATAAATTAATCCTCAATATTTCCTGACTGATCAGTCACGGCAGCGGCATTCGCATAGTCTATTGCAAGATATGCGTTACTGTAGTGTGTGCCGTCCGAGGTCATGTTTACATATACGCCGTCCCATGAGTTGTCCGGTATCTTAAACGTTATCTGATTTACATTTCCGTCTTCATCCGTTGTGTACTCTGCCGGTATATTGTCACCGTTGTCTGTTCCGTATGACTGGTATATGCTCCAACCCGATGATGACGCTGTTATTGTTCCTACCGTTATCGGCCGGAGGTCTATTGTAAGCTCCGCTGTTCCATCTGTGAGCACATAAAGCTGCGCCCCTGCAATACATGCATTTGCCATTGAATCCTTGCTGATATCCGATGCATTCTTCATCGTCACCGGTATGCTGTAGCTTCCTTCTTCAAGCTCTGTCTGCGCCGAACCGAAGCCCTTGTTTACCTCTGCATCACTTACCGGCTCAGCATTCGCATAGTCTATTGCAAGATATGCGTTGCTGTAATGTGTACCATCCGATGTCATATTTACATATACGCCGTCCCATGAGTTGTCCGGTATCTTAAACGTTATCTGATTTACATTTCCGTCTTCATCCGTTGTGTACTCTGCCGGTATATTGTCACCGTTGTCTGTTCCGTATGACTGGTATATGCTCCAACCCGATGATGACGCTGTTATTGTTCCTACCGTTATCGGCCGGAGGTCTATTGTAAGCTCCGCTGTTCCGTCTGCGAGAACACTAAGCCGTGATCCCGCTATGCACTCTGTTGCCATTGACGACTGACTGATGTCCGTGGCTTTCTTCATTGAAACCGTAACACTGTATATACCCGTTTCAAGCCCTGTGTGTGATGAACCAAAACCGCCGATCACCTCAACCTGTTCAGGTTCAAGCTCATACTTATCAGCCAGCGGCTTCATACTGTTTAAGCTGTCCCAAAGCATAACCTTTACTTTAGCAGCCCTGCTATAATTATCCGCTTCATTTTCAAAGACAATTTCTGTATCTCGGTTCACAGCATCTACAGACTGTACCGCGCTGCCCAGCAACATCTCCTGTGCGTCATAGTATGCAAGAACAGCTGTTCCCGATACCGTTTCACCGACATTTGAAACGCTGACCTTCACGTTATTACCGTCGGGCTCAGCCGAATTTATTACCACTGCCTTTGACAGCGTATTCCAGTCTATTCTGAGTCTTGCCGCAACATAACCGAACTCGTCCCCTATCATCGCCATCGGTGTATACGGCACACATATTTTAACAGGAACGTATGTTTCGGCCACACTCGGAAGAACAAATTCAAGCTCTTTCAGATATTCAAGCTCATAATCATTCTCACCGTCAGTTGCCGTAATTGTTTCAGTCACCGCGGGCGATACATACTGCCACTGTCCGTTGGCATTCTTAAACTGCATTCCCTCCAGCGCCGAGTAATACGGCGATATCGTTACCGGATTTGTTTTGATTCTTATTGTCGGAATTCCGTCTTTTATTGTAATAACGGCTGTTGTATTTTCCTCAAAAGCCATATTACCCATGGAAACAGAATCCGCAGATTCCTGATAGAGCGCAACTTGCACTGTATACACACCATCTTTTGCAGCATCCGGTATCCCGGCTTCCGCATCGCCTGCGTCCTCCTCCGCGCATACCAGCGAGAGCGCATCCATAACCGCATTACGAATTGCCTCGCTTGAATATGTCGCGCTTGATACCGCGTCAAATTCATAAATATCCTTTACATTGTCCTGTGACGCTGTTTTACCGTTCCATGCGTCCTTTAATCCGTCTGCGGCAAGCTGCAGCTTGTCAGCGTTGTATTCCGCCAATGCTCCTTCCAGATTACTGCCCGTAATATCTACTGACGCGATCACACCGTCTGCTACGGTTACAGCGGCATTTACACTGTATCCGAACTTCTCGACAACGGCTGTGCCGTAATATATTCCATCCTCAATTACCTTGTCTGCGGCATTGACAGTTACAAAACCTGTTCCAAGCGATGTGATTGCAACAGAAGCGGTTACTGCAACGGAAAATCCTCTCATGAGCTTTATCATTTATATTCCTCCTCTTAGTGTGTTAATATTGGTAACTTTGATTAGTATAAACTAACCTAAATCAAAAAATTTATATTCGTTGTCTGTTGTGTCCTGTAGTTAGTAGATACTAACCCAAATCAAAATTGCCTAAAAACGAATTTAAGGAGCAATCTTATTGATCGTTCCTTAAATTTCTTCTAATATTTCACATTTTAAGCAATTTCAGCTGCCCGCCATTTCAACAGACACCGAATAATAAGTTTATTTTTAGCAAACGTTAATTAGTTTACGCTAACCAACCCTTTACAATATACCATATCATATCGGTTTTGTCAAGTATTTTTTTTAGCTTATTTGTTCAAGCAATTCAAAATTAAATGTAATTTCCGCTACAGACGCGGGCATTTTTACCGTCGTTGCCTGCGCCTTTATTTTTATTATTCCTATTGATATTTTTCCGTAATCATCTTTCTGATACAGTATATTCTTAATAGGTATGATCCATACGTTCTCTCTATCTTTTTTTGAGCGCACCCATTTCATGCTCTTATCCAGATAGCAGAGCTCGCTCAATTCTCCGCGCAGACTTTGATTACTTTTCGATTTATAATATATTTTCTTTGATTCAAGCAGAATATCCTGTCTGTTTTCATAAATAACAAGTACCGCGGGATGCATAAATCCCTTATCCCCCATAGATCTGCCTCCATCTCCGCATTGAACAACCTGAAACGGAATTTTATATCTGCCATATTCTATACCGCCGAAGGACTTACCGCCGTTTCCTGTCCTGTGCCGATCTGCTCCATTGTATCCGTTCTCCCTTGCGGCGGTAAGATCTCTTATAAACCCGCGGCTGAACAGTCCGCAAAGCTTCCGATATTCCTCGTCACACTCTTTATAGCTGATGCCAAGATGATCATTAAACAGAGACAAAAATTCAAATCTTTCACGTTCCAGTTCCTCAAGAATTATACATGATTTCCGGCTCAGAGAATATTCATTGCCATCATGGGTTTCATTCTTGATAATATATCCGTTTTCCTCGAGTTTTTTCAGAGCCACGCTTGCCGTTGGTTTTTTAATTCCCAGACATTCGCTTATATCGGTCAGCGTTACCCGTCCACCCATAAGGCGCTTGACCGCCATCAGGTAATTCAATTGTGTCTTTGTAAGCTCCATACTGCACCTCTAAAGTTTTGATTTTAATATAATAATAATATATAATTTTAGTTTGTCAACCCTTATTTCAGTTATCTTTTGCAAATTTGTTGAATTTGACCAAAGAAAAACTATTGACAAAAGCTTTTATGAAATATATAATTTATATTGTGAAAATTACAAATTTCAAGGCTGCCCGTCTTGAATAACTTTGTAAATATATGTATCCGTTTTTTCGTGTACAATTTTTTACAAATAATTCGGAGGGCAATTTTTTATGCTAAATAAGCGACTTATAAATCTTTTACCCGGCATCGGTATTCGCACAGCCAAATCTGTATTTTGGGAGTGGCTTGCTCTTATATGCTCTATTGCGGTTACCATATGCGTCTGCATTTTTCTTAATAAATGCTTTATAGAAAAATCAGTTGATTTTTTCTCATCTATGAAAATAGGAATAATAATTCTTGCGTGCGTTATTTTAAGAGCCGTAACGGTAAAATTATATTCGGATAATTCCGCCGCAACTGCGCGCGATGTTAAAAAGCTTATGCGTGAATGCATCTTTGACCGTCTGTGCAAAATCGGTGTGTCATACAAAAAACACATATCAACCGCAGAAGCTGTACAGGTCAGCGTAGAGGGCATCGATCAGCTTGAAGCATACTTTTCACAGTATATGCCTCAGCTTTTTTACGCTCTGGCATCCACACTCACGCTGTTTGTTTTTCTGTGCTTTATAAGTATAAAGACAGCGGTTGTGCTTCTTATCTGTGTTCCCATTATTCCGCTTTCTATTATCGGTGTTCAGAAAATCGCCACAAGATTGTTATCAAAATACTGGGACAGCTATACGACCTTAGGCGACAGCTTCCTCGAAAATATTCAGGGACTTACAACGCTTAAAATATACCGCAGCGATGACATGAAGCACAAGGAAATGAACAGGAATGCCGAGGCATTCCGCAAAGGTACCATGCGTGTGCTGATTATGCAGCTGAATTCAATATCAATTATGGACATTGTGTCCTACGGCGGCGCGGCGGCGGGAATTACGGCGGCAGTGTATGAGCTGGCAAAGGGGAACATCACTTTTTTCAGCGCGATGGTGACTGTGCTTTTATCGGCTGAATTTTTTATCCCGTTCCGTCAGCTTGGCTCGTTCTTTCATGTGGCAATGAATGGGGCGGCGGCTGCGGATAAAATTTTTCGCATACTGGATACGGAGATCGCTGCGGTTCCCGATTCCGAAGCAGTTTCAGGCGCGGACATCAGCTTTAACAATGTGTCGTTCGCGTATGACAGCGATAAAACTGTGCTTCGTAACATCAGTCTCACACTCCCCGGCAAGGGATTGTATGCTCTTGCCGGACAAAGCGGCTGCGGAAAATCTACGTTTTTAAAGACCTTAAACCGTATGAATGATCTGGTGGAA
>JBJEFT010000496.1:0-3570 GCA_051874315.1 Candidatus Ornithomonoglobus sp. | reverse complement strand
TTACCTTTGTTATTGCAAGCGGATTTTCCTGCGAATACAGCGTGCCGTCCGAATACCAACCCGCAAATGCGTAGCCGTCCTCTGCCAACGCGGTTAATGTAACATCAGAATTAATATCATATTCTCCTCCGCCTGTGACTGTTCCCATTACGTCATTTTCCGATACCGTGCTTATATTTACCTTTGGAGTTTCACTTTCAACAGTTGTTACAAGCAGGTCTGTCATATAAAACTCAAACGGATAGCTCGGTATAGTGCTTGGGTTTTTCGTGTATGTAACCGTGAAGCCCTTTATCGGCAGTATCAGCTCCGTATCGCTCCATGAAGATGTCTGCAGTTTATCAATATCACATGAAACGCCGTCACTTCCGGCTATGGAAGCCTCCGCTATACCTCTGTCTATATCAAGCGTAACATCAACATCAGTCCATTTTGCGGTCTTTATTTTTCCTGCAGAGGTGCCGTCCGGGATCAGCACTTCGCCGTCGGCAACACGCAGTATCTCCAGACCGTCCATCCATGAGGCGATTTTTCCGCTTTGATTGAGCTTTAATGTAAAGCTACCGTAGGAATAGTTAATCTGAAAATGCAGCTTTATTTTTCCGCCTGATATTTGCTTATATCCGTTAAAGAATTTGCACAGCGCATAAGTTCCGCTTCCGTTCTGCGAAAATACCGCGCCGCTTACATTATCCTTTGCGGCAGTGTGGTATTGCTTTACGCTTGAGCTTCCGGCAAATACCCACGCGTTTGCGCCGCTTGTGCTGTTTGCTCCCTGTCCTACAATGCTTTCTCCGTCACTGTAAGCAAAGCATTCAGCGCTTATTCCGTCAGCCGAGGTTATAAGGTAATCCTTTACCGCTTCCGGCGCGGTGTATACCGAGGAATAATATTCATCTCCCGGAAGCTGCGCGCCGTTTTCCTTGCCTTTCAGATATACGCGGTATGAGCCGCCCTCCGGAATTTGGGTATCGTCAAAATACATAATAACAATATCACCGTATTTCGCGGATGTGTTGTCTATATGACCGATTGCATTATTCACATCCGTAGACGATGTATAAACTGTGCTTACGGTATCACCGTTTTCATCCAGTATATCCGCGCAGCCCTGAGCGTATGCGTTCATCGCGCCCTGTACCTTAACGGTCATACTCTTTAATGTGCCGTTTTCCGCGTTTACGCCTTTAACCATTGCGGGATACTGATAGTCCACCTCCGCGCTTGACGGATACGGATAAAATTCGTTTATGGGCCAGCCCGCTTTTACCATTTCATCCGAAACGATGCAAGGCGCGGCGTCGCTCATATTTTCAACCAGTCCCGCAAGCACCTCCGACTGCACCTTCTCGCTGTCGGAAGCATCGGCCGATTTTCCGGCTTCTACAATTTTCTTTGCCTCCCTCATTACGATATAAGCTGCGTTGTCAGTGCCGTAATCGTTAATGTGTATGGTATCCACTCCGCTTTGACGGTCGGCAAGATAATAATAATCCATAGCGCGTGAATCCACCTCGGTATCCGAAAAACCGAGCTTCTGACGCTGCGCCAAAATCACCTGTTCGGTGTCGTTCATCCAATCTATTATGTTGGTGTTAAGGTCGATATAAGCAATATCGTCCGCGCCGCCGCTTATCTTGTTTTCAACAAATTCCTTACCCGCATCGGCAAAGCCCGCAGCGATAGGCTTCCATTTTTTCGTGCTGCTGTCCCAGCTTGTGCTGCCGTGTCTGTCAGACGGGCTTACTATAATCAGCTTAACTCCCTTGCCGTGCGCGGCGGTATAGTATTTTTCAAGATTAGTCTTAAACGCCGCTGTGTCCGAATCGTTTAAGCCGTACTGAACATACAGATAATCACCCGTGTTCATATGCGCTACGGCATTGTTAAAGTGATTGCTGTCACCCGCGGTCAGACCGCCCTCGCCCTGATTTGATACGGCTATTTCGGGATTTATGTATTTCGCAAGAGCCGAGCCTGTTCCGCTGTAATTACGCAGAGCGAAATACGGTATATTTGCCGGTTGGTCGCAGCCTGTCGAATCGGTACACATCCATATGGTTGTGCCCATAGTGTCGTGTTTTTTTACCGATATGCTTGAAAGTCCTGCGTTCTTACCCATAAGGCAGATATTAAGCTGTGTATCCTCGACTAATCCGCCTTCGTTATAATAAACGGACTCAAGATTTACGTTAAAGGTTTTTGTAACCGTCTCGGAGGGTTTAAGCGTATGCTCAGCAAGTATGGCATGACGCTTTTCGGAATAGAGCGTTATCTCGGCGGTTTCGCTGTCGCTTGTATTTACCGCTGTTACTGTTACGGTATAGTATTTATGCTGCTCCGCCTCAACCGAAAAACGTATCGGCATAACTCCGCCCGCCATATTCGCGAGCGTTTCGCTGTCATATTCGCTGTAATCTGCCGTTACATAGGATTTACCGTTTATTTCACCGCTTTTTAATACTGTATACGGGTCTGTTGCCGCGCTCTTAAAACCGTCCGTCCTTCCGTCCGATACATCGGGACTGTCTGATAGTCCGTAAAAGCCATAGGTCATACCGTTTGACTGCCTGCCATACGGAGTATCGCCTGTTACGGCAATTTCATCTGACGCGCTTGCCGTACCAAAACTAAAAGTATAATCCGCCGTGGTAGGCTCTGTAGACGGCGCAGTTGTCGGCTCTCCCGCGCCAATGTCAACAGGCTTCATGCCATCAAGTGATTCCCAATAGAATACTTTTTGAGTTTCCGTGTTATTTACAGGCTCAATATCCGATATATTTATTTCCTCTGTACGAACCTCTTTCAGACTTCCATCGTTATTATATTCAGCTGTGATTTTTACACATTTTTCTTTGTCCACAGATTCGTCCGGTATTATAGGTTCAGGCTCAGTATCTACCTTGCAGACCACCGTATTACCAAGATAGTCCTCATTGGCATATTCATATGTTGTGTCAAACATATCTGTGTAGCCGAGTCTGTATAATTCCGTTGCGACTATCGAAGCATATTTCATTGCGCCCATATATGAGGAATGAGTATAGTCACTTGATTTTCCCTGTATAACGCCGAAATTTTTTCCTATATTATTCTTGAAGGTATCGGCATCCTCATCATAATACAGCTCCTTTAAAACCGCGCTTGATTTTGCGGCAAGGTCTATTGACGGAACACTCTGTTCTTTTGCAACCTCAAGCATCACATCGCTGAAACAATTTGTTGTATCGTATCTTGACGGCTGCGCATTAGGATTTACAAGGATTATCGGAAGCTCAGCGGTTTTTGCGCCTTCAACCATCGCTGTAACGGCGTTTTTCATTGTTATACGGTTTTCAGGTAAATTTTCCGTTGCACCCTTACTTGCCGGATTCCAATAGTCGTTTACGCCCGATTCGAGCAGGAATATATCGCCCTCCGCCGCGTTATAAATAATGCCGGGAAATGCCGTCGTTCGCAGCGTTTCAGCCCAATATCCGACGTTTGCCAGATTTACAACCTCATATTCATCAGAATTTATAAAGCTTTTAAGTGCCTGTCCCCAGCCTGTTTGAGTGTTGCCGCAATACC
>JBJEFT010000495.1:0-3589 GCA_051874315.1 Candidatus Ornithomonoglobus sp. | reverse complement strand
TTAAAACACAAAGTACTTAATGCATGCTATATAGTCTACCATAATTTTGACGGCTTATTCTAAAAAATAGTCTGCTTAGCTGTCAATAAATACAATAATATACATATATATGTAATGATTTTTAATTATATAGACCTAAATTTCATAAAAACACTTGAATTTTTGCAAAACATATGATATTATAGCTATGTATACAATGAATTTTTAAGTATTAAACTTAAAATTTTCATGATTATCAGGAAGGGGTCGATTACGTGGGTATTGAACTGTTCAAGCATAATCTTGATGCCTACAATGCTGCTAAAGCTATGCTTGCAAGATACGGTAAAGCTGCGATTATTCACCCCACCGGAACAGGCAAATCATTTATCGGGTTCAAAATGGCAGAGGATAATGCGGATAAAAATATTCTCTGGCTTACTCCGAGTGAATATATTGTAAAAACTCAGCTTGAAAACCTTAAAAGAGAGGGCGGAGCTGAGCTTGATAATATAACCTTCATCACTTATGCAAAGCTTATGGTAATGAGTGAGACTGAAATCAAGGCTTTAACACCTGATATGATCATATGCGATGAGCTGCATCGTCTGGGCGCTGAAAAATGGTTTGAAGGATTTGATAGATTATGTAAGATATATCCGAATGCTAAAATGCTCGGACTTTCTGCAACACATATACGCTATCTTGACAATCAGCGAGACATGGCAGAGGAGCTCTTTGACGGAAATATTGCTTCGTATATAACCTTGGGTGAGGCCATTGTAAGAGGAATACTTGCTCCCCCGAAATACGTGCTTTCTGTGTTTTCGTATCAGAAGCAGCTTGAACGCTATGAAATGAGATTAAAGCGTGTTAAGAGCAGCATTGCGCGTAATACCGGAGAGAAATATCTCGAAGCAATCCGACGGGCGTTAGGGAAAGCTGACGGTCTTGATAAAATTTTTGAAAAGCATATGACGGATAAGCATGGTAAATACATTGTTTTCTGTGCAAATCGTGAGCATATGGACGAAATGACAGAGCTTGCTCCGGAATGGTTTAAGAATATTGACAGTAAGCCGCATATTTACTGCGCGTATTCGGACAATCCGGAAACAGACAAAATATTTACTTCATTTAAAGAGGATAACAGTGATCATCTTAAGCTGTTATTCTGTATTGATATGTTAAATGAAGGTGTACATGTAGATAATGTAGCAGGTGTAATTATGCTGAGACCTACAGTATCACCTATCATATATAAGCAGCAGCTCGGAAGGGCATTGTCTGCAAGCACCGATAAAAATGCGGTGATATTTGACATCGTAAATAACATTGAAAATCTTTACAGCATAGGCGCTGTTGAGGAGGAAATGACTATTGCCGCTGCATACTACAGGAGCCTCGGAGAGGAAGAGGAAATAGTCAATGAACATTTTGAGGTTATTGACGAGGTAAGGAACTGCCGTGAGCTTTTTGCTCAGCTTGACAAGGTCATTTCCGCATCATGGGAGCTGATGTATGAAAAAGCAAAGCAGTATTACGAGGAATATGGGAACCTGGAGATACCGGCAAGGTATAAGACAGATGAAGGATATTCTTTAGGCAGCTGGATATTCAATCAGAAAAATATCCGAAAGGGCATCCAGCCCGGTAAGCTTACCGATGAGCAGATATCTAAGCTCGATGAGATCGGTATGGTATGGGACAATTTTACGGACATCAACTGGGAGAGCAACTACAAGGCCGCGAAGGCGTATTATGAGGAGCATGGGAATCTTAATGTTCCTGTGAAATACAAAACCAAAGACGGCAGACCGTTAGGGGAATGGCTTGCAAGAATCAGAACATGGGAAAGAGCCGGTATCCACTCAAAATACCTGACACCGGAGCGCAAGGCTTTGCTTGAGGATATAGGCATGCTGTGGGATAAGCTCGACTACTACTGGGAGCGAAATTATCTGGCGGCTCTTGAATATTACAGAGAAAACGGAAATCTCAATGTTCCCTCAAAGTATGTGTCCACGAATGGAATAAGGCTTGGCTCATGGATAAGCCGTATGCGTGAGTTGAAAACAGGCGAAGGCAAGGGCACACCGCTTACGCCGGAGCAGATACAGCGATTGGACGATATCGGTATGATATGGTCTAAGGGATCTGACAACAAATGGGAAATTGGATTCCGGGAAGCGGAAAGATATGCCGATCAGCATGGCGATCTTAATGTGCCTGTATCATATGTTTCACCTGCAGGCTATCCGCTCGGTACATGGGTACAGCGTCAAAAAGCGGTGTACAGACAGAATAAGATAATATCGGAGCGCAGGTCAAGACTTGAGACAATAGGGATAGTCTGGCCGCAGAATCCTTGGCTAAAGCGGTATGAGCTGCTTAGAAAATATTATAAAGAACACGGTCCGGTTGAGATATCACAGGAAACCGTAGTTGACGGTGTCTGGCTTGGAAAATGGATCTATACACAGCGTAAGCTGTATACAGCAAATGAGAAGCTGACGCAGGAGCAAAGAAGGCTGCTTGAACAGCTCCCGGTAAATTTACAGCCCAGGCATTGGGCGGATAAAGCATGGGAGGATGTTTACGCGGATGCAAAGGCATATTACGAAGCGAACGGCAGTCTTGCTGTTAACAAGAATTATACAGGCAAAAGCGGTACTAACCTTGCTAACTGGCTGAAAATGCAAAGAAAAAAAAGAAAAAATAATGAGCTTACACAAGAGCAGATTGCTTTGCTTGATAAGATAGGCTTTACATGGGAAATAAAATCTTATTGGGATAAGGGTCTTGAGTATGCCCGCCAATATTATAAAGAACACGGCGATCTCAACATGCTGAAAAAATACACCACAGAGGACGGGTTCAGATTAGGCGCATGGGTATATGCGCAAAGAGAGGCATACAGGTCAAATGAGCTTTCTGCTGAAAAGATAAAGGCGCTTAATGCCATAGGCATGGTGTGGGAGAAAAAGACAACCTGGGAAATTAACTTCGAAAAAGCAAAGATATTTTATGAGACACACGGATGCAGTCAGCCTAAAACCATGTCTGAGAATTCGGAAGAAAAGCGTGTTGCGGTTTGGCTTGGTAACCAGCGGAAATGCTTTCGGGAGGGCAGAATGAAGCCCGAGCAACAGGCAAGGCTGCTGGAAATAGGGGTGGACTGGACGGCAACAGTATAAATGTTTTGGACTGATTTAGGGGTTTACAAAAGGAGAGAAAATGATGTCACAGAGAGCTTCGGTAAATAAAATAGAAGAAAATTACCCGGATGCATGGAAAAATATGCATGTCAAGTGCAAACCATTACCAAAGGAAGAACAGAAACCTGTTTATGATTTCTTTAAGCGTGCATTTGATATAGCAGCATCTTTGGTTGCGCTTGTTCTGTTGTCATGGGTATTTGCAATAGTGGCAATCGCAATAAAATTAGAGGACGGCGGACCTGCAATATATACGCAGACGAGAGTCTGCAAGGGCGGTAGGTTATATAAAATGCATAAATTCCGCTCTATGTGCTTAGGAGCAGATAGAATGAAGAAAGGGCTGCTTGAACAAAATGAAATGGACGGCCCCGTGTTTAAAATGGAGCATG
>JBJEFT010000494.1:0-14720 GCA_051874315.1 Candidatus Ornithomonoglobus sp. | reverse complement strand
ACGCCGTGGGCGATACGCGAGGCGGGCATATACAGCCTTGAAAGCGGACAGACCTATTATACCGCAAACAGCGGTCTTTTGGAGCTGAGAGAGGAAATTGTAAGATACAATAAGCGTAAATTCAATGTTGAATACGACGCGAAAACGCAGGTGCTTGTAACGGTCGGCGGTTCTGAGGCGATAGACGCGATGATAAGAGCCGTTGTGTGCCCGGGCGACGAGGTAATAATACCTGAGCCGAGCTTCGTATGCTACAAGCCGCTTACGATCATGGCGGGAGGTGTGCCGGTTATTATTGAAACTAAGGAGGAAAATGATTTCCGCCTCACACCGGAGGAGCTGCGTGAGAAAATAACCGATAAGACAAAGCTTCTTATTCTGCCGTTCCCCAACAATCCGACAGGCGCCGTTATGTCAAAGTCAGACCTTGAGGCGATCGCTGAGGTGTTAAGGGGTACGGATATACTTGTTCTTTCGGATGAGATATACGGCGAGCTGCGCTACAGCGATGAAAAGCACACTCCGTTCTCGGCAATAGAGGGGATGTATGACAGAACGGTTATTGTAAACGGCTTCTCAAAGGCATTCGCGATGACGGGCTGGAGACTTGGCTATGCGATGGGACCGGAAAAAATAATAAAGCTGATGACAAAGATACATCAGTTCGGAATAATGTCATCACCCACAACAAGCCAGTATGCCGCAATCGAGGCGCTTAAAAACTGCGACAATGAGGTAGAGGATATGTGCCGCGAATATAACTACAGGCGGCGTGTGATCGTGGACGGCTTCCGTGAGATGGGGCTGTCATGCTTTGAACCGTACGGAGCGTTTTATGTGTTCCCGTGTATAAAGAAAACCGGAATGACAAGCGATGAATTCTGCAACAGGCTTCTGAGAGAAGAAAAGGTTGCGGTCGTTCCAGGTACCGCGTTCGGAGAATGCGGCGAGGGCTTTATACGCTGCTCATACGCTTATTCAATAGACAATATTGAGGAGGCGCTGAGAAGAATATCGCGCTTTGTGTCAAAGTATGTAACGCAGGATTGACAATAAAATATCAGGATAAATATAAGGAGAAAAACAATGGCAGCAAAATATATCTTTGTAACAGGCGGAGTAGTATCGGGACTCGGAAAGGGCATTACCGCGGCGTCGCTGGGCAGACTTCTCAAAGCGAGAGGCTATAAGGTGACAATGCAGAAGTTCGACCCTTACATAAATGTTGACCCGGGAACACTCAGCCCGTATCAGCATGGTGAGGTTTTTGTAACGGATGACGGAGCGGAAACAGACCTTGACCTCGGTCACTACGAGAGATTTATAGATGAAAATCTCAGCATTAATTCAAATGTAACAACAGGCAAAATCTATTGGTCGGTTCTCCATAAGGAGCGCCACGGCGACTATGAGGGCAAGACTGTACAGGTTATCCCGCATATAACAAATGAGATCAAGGACAGAGTATACCGCGTTGCAAGACATCAGGAGACGGATATTGTAATCACCGAAATCGGCGGCACGGTCGGCGACATCGAGTCAACACCGTTCCTTGAGGCGATAAGACAGGTTCAGACGGAGGTCGGCAAGGAGAACTGTATCTATGTTCATCTTACGCTTGTTCCCTATCTTTCAAGCTCGGGCGAGCAGAAGACAAAGCCGACACAGCACAGCGTAAAAGAGCTTCTCAGTCTCGGGATCCAGCCGGATGTTATCGTGCTGAGAACAGAGCATCCGCTTGAAGATGGAACAAAAGAAAAAATTGCGTTGTTCTGCAATGTATCACAGGACAGCGTTATAGAGAATCAGGACCTTGATACGCTCTATGCCGTTCCGCTTGCTCTTGAGGACGAGGGGCTGGCAAACGTGGTATGCCGCAAGCTCGGTCTTGCAAATAATGAGCCGGAGCTTGACGACTGGAGGACCATGGTTGATGTTGCAAAGGAGCTTCTTACAAAGAAGGAATGCGTAAACATTTCGCTTGTAGGAAAATATGTTTCGCTTCATGACGCTTATATCTCGATTGTTGAAGCGCTCAAGCACGGCGGCATCCAGAATCACATCAATGTAAATATAAACTGGGTAAATTCAGAGGAGGTAACTCCGGAGACCGCGGACAGGCTTTTAAAAGACAGCGACGGTATTCTTGTGCCGGGCGGCTTCGGCGACAGAGGTATTGAGGGTAAGATTATCGCGGCGCAGTACGCGCGTGAAAATGACATTCCTTATTTCGGAATATGCCTCGGTATGCAGATCGCGGTAATCGAATATGCGAGAAATGTGCTCGGCTATAAGGACGCTCATTCAAGCGAGCTTAATCCTGAAACAACCCATCCGGTAATCGATCTTATGCCGGAGCAGAAGGACGTCGAGGACCTCGGCGGCACAATGCGTCTCGGTCTTTACCCGTGTAAGATAGTTGAGGGAACGCTTGCGGAGAAGGTTTATAACAGCAGCCTTATCTATGAGCGTCACCGTCATCGTTATGAGTACAACAACTTCTACAGAAAAGAGCTTACGGAAGCGGGGCTTATTGCAAGCGGCATGTCACCGAATGAGAAGCTTGTTGAAATGGTTGAAATTCCTTCGCACCGTTATTATATCGGGGTGCAGTTCCATCCGGAATTCAAGTCGCGTCCGAACCACGCGCATCCGCTTTTTGCCGCCTTTGTTGAGGCTGCGATGAAAAAGCAGAACGACAAAAATAATTGACATAGCCGAAAGGGAATGGTTGAGTGAAGAGATATTTCCAATATATAAAACCGTATAAATTATTCTTCATTCTGGGACCCTTGCTGATGCTTACGGAGGTAGCCGGAGAGATCGTTCTGCCAAAGCTCATGGCGGGAATGGTCGATGACGGTATTATCGGCGGCAGGGGAATGGATTTTATTATACGGCAGGCAGTGCTTATGCTTTGCTGCATAATAATACAGGCAGCCGGAGGTGTCGGAGGACACTATTTCTCGGTCAAGGCGTCCGTTAATTTCAGCAGTGACGTAAGAAAGGCCGTATTTGATAAGGTGCAGGAGTTTTCGTTTAAGAATATAGACAGGTTTTCAACCGGCTCGCTTGTAACAAGACTTACAAACGATATTACCCAGGTAATGAATATTACAAGAATGGGTCTTATAGCGGCGTTCCGTTCGCCGGGAATGCTTATCGGCGGCGTTATTATGGCATTTTCAATAAATGCAAGGCTTGCCTCTATCATGATCATCATGATACCGCTGCTTGCCATTGCTATATTCCTGCTTATGAGAGTGGCATTCCCGCGCTTTGACAGCATGCAGAAAAAGCTTGACAACCTCAATTCAAAGACGCAGGAGAATATAACAAATGTGCGTGTTATAAAGTCCTTTGTGCGCGATAAATTTGAAATATCCCGCTTCAATGAGGCGAGCGCCCAGCTGCGTGACACGACCTACAACGCTATGAAGATAGTGGTCTGCACAACTCCTGTTATGACGCTTGCCATGAACATAACAACGCTTGTTGTTTTATGGCGCGGCGGAAATGTTGTACTTGCGGGCGGTATGCAGGTCGGCGCTCTGAGCGCGATAGTGCAGTATACAACACAGATACTTTCATCGCTCATGATGGTATCAATGATGATCATAAACTCAACAAGAGCCATTGCCTCAATCAGGAGAATTTCGGAGGTTCTGGGAACCGAGATTGATCTGACAGATGAAAAGGCGGCAGCTAAGGACAAGCTTGTAACGGAGGGCAGGATTGAGTTCAGAAACGTATCGTTTAAATATTATGCGAGCCGTGAGGATAACGTATTGAGCAATGTTTCCTTCTACGTGGAGCCGGGACAGATCCTCGGCATAATCGGCGTAACAGGCTCGGGAAAGTCATCGCTTGTGCAGCTCATACCGAGGCTGTATGATACAACTGAGGGCGAGGTGCTTGTGGACGGAGTAAACGTAAAGGATTACAGCCTGTACAATCTCCGCGAGGGAGTCGGTATGGTGCTCCAGAAGAATGTCCTTTTCTCGGGAACAATCGAGGAAAATCTCCGCTGGGGCGATGAGGACGCAACAGAGGAGGAAATACGCTCCGCGGCGCGCGCGGCTCAGGCGGACGGCTTTGTGACAGGCTTTACAGAGGGTTATGATATGGAGCTCGGTCAGGGCGGCGTAAACGTGTCAGGCGGACAGAAGCAGAGACTTTGTATTGCGAGAGCGCTGCTTAAAAAGCCCAAGATACTTATTCTTGACGACAGCACAAGCGCTGTTGATACCGCGACAGAGGCGCAGATACGCCGCGCGTTTACAACAACGCTTAAAGATACGACAAAGATAATAATCGCGCAGAGAATAAGCTCGGTTCTTGACGCGGATAAGATCATAGTCCTCAATGACGGAAGAATTGTCGGAGAGGGCACACATGAAGAGCTGATAAAGACAAACAGCGAGTATCAGGACATCTATTATTCACAGATGGACAGAGAAAAGGCGGTGTCGTGATATGCCTCCACAGATAGGACCCCCGGGAAGAGGCCCGGGAAGATACGGCGCAAAAAAGGTAAAGCCGAAGAATATAAAAAAAGCGGTAGGACGGCTGCTTTCATATATCGGAGAGGATAAATTCAGGGTAGCGCTTGCGGTTGTATGCGTGCTTATAAGCTCAGGCACAAATCTTGCCGGTACATATATGCTAAGACCTATTATAAATAATCTCGGTGACAGCGGAACAGAGGTTTCCGCAAGACTGAAATTCCTGATAACAGGCTTAGGGGTCATGGCTCTTATTTATCTTATAGGCGTTATTGCAACCTTTATCCAGCAGCGCACAATGATAAAGGTATCGCAGAACACGCTGCAAAGGATAAGGGACGATTTATTCCAGAAGCTTCAGAAGCTTAGCGTGCGTTATTACGATACAAACAGCGCCGGCGATATTATGAGCCGCTTTACAAACGATGTCGACAACATCGGACAGATGTTTGACTCTACAATATTGCAGATGTTCTCCGGTGTGCTGACACTTGCGGGAACCTTAACGCTTATGATCATTACGAATATTCCGCTTACAATCGTGACTATTGTGCTTACGCCGGTTATGGCTAAGGTTGCGGGAACGATCGCAAAGCATACAAGAAAGTATTTCGGAAAACAGCAGAGCGCGCTCGGAGCCGTAAACGGATATATTGAAGAAACAATAACGGGTCAGAAGGTTGTAAAGGTATTCAACCATGAGGAACGCGCAAAGGAGGAGTTTGCTGAGCTTAATGAAAAGCTCCGCAATGTGCAGATAAGAGCAAACTTCCTCGGCGGAATTATGGGACCGTGCATGAACGCGCTGTCACAGGTAAGCTATACCGTAACCGCGTTTATCGGCGCGGCGCTGGCGCTGTTTACAAGACTTGGAAAAATAGGCGTTTCAAACTTTGCAGCGCTTGACATAGGCGGACTTACCGTATTTGTAAACTATTCCAAGCAGTTTTCAAGACCGATAAACGAAATTTCAAACCAGATGAATGTAATCATGTCAGCTCTCGCAGGCGCTGAGAGAGTGTTCGCGGTTATGGACGAGGAGCCTGAGACTGCCAATGATACAAATAAGGTCAAGCTTGATAAGGTCAAGGGAGATGTGGTTGTTAAGAATGTGACCTTCGGATATAATCCGGACAAGACAATTCTTAAAAACATTTCCATGTACGCGCACCCGGGACAGAAGATCGCGCTGGTCGGTTCAACCGGCGCGGGAAAAACAACGATAATAAATCTCTTGACAAGATTTTATGATGTAAATGCGGGTGAAATAACAATAGACGGCACAGATATCCGTGATATTGACCGTGAAAGCCTGAGAGCCAATATTGCGATGGTTCTTCAGGATACGCACTTATTTACAGGAACCGTCATGGAGAATATCCGTTACGGACGACTTGACGCTACGGATGCCGAGGTAAGGCAGGCGGCGATGACCTCATGCGCGCATATGTTTATCAAGAATATGCCTGACGGATACGATACAATGCTGACGGGCGACGGCTCAAACCTGTCGCAGGGACAGCGGCAGCTGCTTAATATCGCGCGCGCGGCGCTGTCAAAGGCTCCTATTCTCATCCTTGACGAGGCGACCTCCTCTGTCGATACGAGAACGGAGCAGAGCATTAACCGCGGTATGGACGCGCTTATGGAAAACCGTACAACGTTCGTTATTGCCCACAGATTGTCAACGATCCGCAATTCGGATGCGATAATGGTTCTGGAGCATGGAGAGATAATTGAGCGCGGAACACATGAGGAGCTGCTCGCGATGAAGGGTCGCTACTATGAGTTATACACAGGAATTAAAGAATTAGATTAAAGTGGAAGGGGAAAGTAATTACAATGAAGGTATACCAGATGATATATACCTCGGTTAAGCATAGTCTGGCTGAGCCTGAGCTTGGACTGATAAATCAGTCCGGGCTGCGCGTGTATTCGTGCTCGCAGGGACTGACTCGTGAGAATATCGCAGAGCTTATGCGATTCTCAAGCTACAGGCTGCCGAAAAATGATAATACGACATATCCGGAAACGCTGGGGGATCCTACAATCCCGCCGATGTTCCCGAAGGTGTTCAGAACCCTGAGGCTGGCTGACGGCAGGTTTGCGGCAATTCAGTCGGTGTATGCGGGGTATGATATAAACGGAGAGAAGGGTAATTTCTTCGCGCACGCGTTAGTGTTTGATGAATTTGATGATGACTTCTTCCCTGAGCAGTATTTCGGCTCGGAGATATTCAGAACATATCTTACCCGGCAGGAGCAGGATACAGAGCTTGTAAAGTATCTGCCGATCCTTGAAAATCCGGAGAAGCCGGATGGTCTTGAAGAAGAAATTAAAACATTCATAAAGCTTCATAAAAAGGAGCTGACATATCTTATCAATCATGCGGTAACAATGCTCACATCGGAAAATCTGAAAAACATATGTATATGTACAGATGATGAGTATCTTACGGAAAGATACCTTATCGCATTGAAGTGGCTGCTTCCGCGCGATATTTCGCGTAACACGGGTATTTCAACATATAATGTATATCTCCCTTCCGATAAACAGGACAGAATAGTGTTCCACGGAACAGTCGAAGGAAAGAACAATATAACACGTCCGGCGATAGAGAGCAGAGAAAACTGTCTTTATGTTGATTTCAATACGATCGATTTTTCGGCGGTGGCAGTATCAAGCCTGTTCAATATGGATACTGATGAGATAAGAAAGCAGTACAACAGATATAAGCTTTCATCGGTTTCGGCGTATCTTGACTGGTTCTCGCTCACGCAGAACACGACTTACAGCGGTATGGGAGGAAAGCTTCTGAAGTTCAAGCGTTCCGCGGGTGATGAGGCCTTCGCTCTGAGGGCAAAGGAGCTTTTCGCAAACATTGATGATGAATCGATGCAGGATGTAAAGTTTGAAATCACCAAGGTAATGTATGATAATATTGCGTTATTTGGCGATGAGGTTGAAAAGCTTACGGATATATATGTTATAGACTGTCTGAACAAGCTTTGCGCCGGAGAAAACTATGATATCGAATCGGTATTTACCGCAGCGGGAGCCTCCGAGGCGCAGACGGAAACCCTGATAAAGAATCTCCCTAAGTATATGGATCTTATATCCGAAAATATTGAAAATATGGGAGAGAAGAATCAGCGGCTTATAATGAATTTCCTTGCCCACCTCAAGCATGCCGCAAAATATGAAAGCTGGGCAGATATGATGGGCGGTAAAAAGAAAAATATTTCAACAATAGTTGAGCTTGCGGCGCCGGTTGTGATAACGGGCTACGGAGCAAAAACGTTTTCTGTTCCGGCGGGCTGGACCCCGGAGGAGCTTTATGAAATAATTGCTTATATTGAATCGTCAACAGAGGACAGGCAGCTTTCAATGGGATGTCTGAAATACATAACGGACCATGATGATGTAAGATGGCAGGATTACGGTATCACGATCGCGCAGCGCAGGAAGATGCCGCAGGAGGTTGAGGAGGATACCGAAAAAATCAGGAGACTTCTCACAAAGGTAGGATATGAGCCGTATCAGCGTAATTCATATGAGATAATAAAGCGTGATATAATGGCGGATGTTGAGGATAACCGTTCCCCGCTGCTTATATCGAGACTGCTGGCGGCAGTATATACATGGCAGGGCTCATACGGTGATCAGCCGGAATCGCAGAGACTTGCGGGCAGGATAAAAAAGCTTATCCTTGAAATACGCTCAAGGGAGCCTCAGTGCTACAATTACATGATACCGAAGCTTGCACTGGAAATAATCGAAACGCCGGGTCATTACCATGAGGTTATGATAAGCACCGAAACAATGCCGGAAAGCTTCTGGAACTGGTTCCTCATAGGAGCAAAGCGATGCAGGCGTGATGATAAAAAGCAGCTTGCATTTATAAGAATATACGAAGCGAATAAGATGAAATTAAGCAGATTACCGATAAAGGAAGAACTCAGAAAAACCTTTAGGGACGAACAATAATGAAAGGAAAGTTGGAACAATGAAGGATTATATGAAAAAAATATTAGTAACAATATGCGCGGTTTCCGTATCGGCAATGCTGGCGGCGGCTTCCGTATATGCGTCCGCAGACAGCGTGCGTCCGCAGCCGGGAACAGAGACGGACTCTGCATACACAACCTCAGCCGGAGATCAGGCTGTTACAGACACAGCCGCAGATACAGCGGCGGCAGGAACAGCCGGTGCAGCAGTAACGAACACAAACACAACCGCGAATAACGTTACGGCAAACACTGCCGCAAACAATACCAACAAGAAATATCAGTCACGTCTCGGAGGATTTCTCTGGTTTCTCCTTTCAGTAATTGTTAACTTTGTAATCAGCTGCTGGGTAGGCAACCGATTCTATAAGCTTGCAAAGAGAAGCGCTCAGGGTTCAAGCGAGATACGCGCGCTCCGCAAGGATATTGAAGAGAAATTTGCTTCAACGCTTAAGGATATTTCCGAGCCGGCGGTTGAGGTGATAAACCAGAACGAGAGCTATGCAAGAACCGATGAGGGAATTGCAATGCCGGAAAGAAGAGGTCATATCGAGCTGAACGAGGAAGAGCGTGAAATGATGCGCAAGTGGGATGCGAGGAGAGCTTCGGCAAGGGCGTCTGAGGAGATCGACGAGCCTGAGGACGATGATTATTATGAGGATGAGCCTGCAGAGCGCGCGGAAAGAAGACTGCCGCGTTCGTATCAGCCTACACGACGCTCATCGGGAATAGACTTTGAGGATGACGAGGAAATTGACGCATATGATGACGATGAAGAGTACGAATATGAGGAAAGACGTTCTGTAAAGAGCCGTCCGTCACGTACGTCAGAGCGCAGAGCATCAGTAAAGAGAACAGCAAAAAAGACATCAAGCAAGGCAAAGAAATTTTTGGACAATGTTTTTCCGTTTGACGAATAATTAATCCCAAATACAGAGTACGAAAAATTGTACTCTGTATTTTCATATTTACATATTTTTTACAAAATATTTTATGAAATTTAGCCAAAAATAATATAATATAGGATATTTAGCTAAAATGTCTAAAAAAATGAAATAATTTTATTGAAAATATAGCCTTTACTCACAAAGTATTTTGTGTTATAATAATAACAGATTAATTGCGGGTTTCTTTGCGTGTTTTTATAAAACGTAAGGAGCTTGGGATAAATTGAGAGGTGAAATCAATGGAGAACAAAAAAGAGATGCTTGGAATAAGCGAATTCCAGACTTATCTGTTCAATTCCGGTGATAACTTCAATGCATATGAATTCCTTGGCTGTCATAAAGTAAAGATAGACGGTCGGGAAGGCTTCAGATTTGCGGTCTGGGCGCCCAATGCAAAATCGGTTAAGGTTGCATGTGATGCAAACGCATGGACCGGCGATGGGAAGGAGCTTGAGCTTTTCGGGAAAACCGGTGTGTGGATAGGCTTCTTTACAGACATAAAGCATGGGGATATATATAAATATGCAATAACCGCTCCGGACGATACCGTGTATCTTCGTTCGGATCCGTATGCGGTGCGGTGCGAGTTAAGACCGGAAACGGCTTCGGTGGCATATGCTTTGGAGAATTTCAGGTGGTCTGATAAGGTATGGCTTAACAGGCGCTCAAAGCAGGACAGCATACATTCGCCTATGAATATCTATGAATGCCATGCCGGTTCATGGCGTATTCATGAGGACGGAAGCTATTACAATTATGACGAGCTTGCGGATGAGCTCATACCCTATCTTGTTGATATGGGATATACACATATTGAATTCATGCCGCTTACGGAATATCCGTTTGACGGCTCATGGGGATATCAGGTTACCGGATATTTTGCCGCGACATCGCGTTACGGCACTCCGGAGCAGCTTAAAAGTCTTGTTAACAAGTGTCACAAGGCGGGCATATCGGTAATTATGGACTGGGTACCGGCGCACTTCCCTCGCGACGGTCACGGTCTGAGATTATTCGACGGCACGCCATGCTACGAGTATGCGGACTGGAGAGAGGGAGAGCACAAGGACTGGGGTACCATGGTGTTCGACTTTGCAAAGGGCGAGGTAATCTCGTTCCTCACATCATCGGCATATTATTGGGCAAACGAGTATCACATAGACGGACTGCGTGTTGACGCTGTTTCGTCAATGCTTTACAGGGATTATTCAAGAAACGATGGTGAGTGGATCGCAAACAAATACGGCGGCAACGGCAATCTTGAGGCTGTCGATCTGCTGAGAAAGATAAACAGGATCATGGGGTCTGAGATGCCGGGCTTCCTTATGATAGCCGAGGAATCAACCGCATGGCCGCTTGTTACGGCTCCGCCGGAGAATGACGGTCTTGGCTTCAACTTCAAGTGGAACATGGGCTGGATGAATGACACACTGAGATATGTTTCAATGGATCCGTATTTCAGAAAGGACAATCATTCTCTCCTTACCTTCCTCATGATGTACGCATTCTCTGAGAACTTCATCCTGCCGCTTTCGCACGATGAGGTCGTTCACGGCAAGAAGTCGCTTATTGACAAGATGTATGGTCCATATGAGGAGAAATTCCGGGCATATAAGACCTTCCTGACATATTACATGACTATGCCGGGCAAGAAGCTTATGTTTATGGGCGGAGAGATAGGTCAGTTCCTCGAATGGCGTTTTGACGACCAGCTTGAATGGAACGTGCTTGATATCGAGGCGCATAAGCAGCTGCATGAATACATTAAGACGCTCAATCATATGTACAGAGACAGCAAGGCGCTCTGGGAGCTTGAGCAGAGCTGGGACGGCTTTAAGTGGATCAACGACGCTGACAGTGAAAATTCTGTTGTTTCATACATCAGATCGGGTAAGAAGGCGGAGGATACGCTTGTTGTTGCAGCAAACTTCACACCGCTCGACCGTCAGAATTACAAGCTCGGCGTACCCTATGAGGGCGAGTACGAGGTTATTCTTCATTCTAATTCGACCGAATACGGCGGAACAAGAAGAATCAACAGGATGGTATACCATACGCAGAAGCAGCAGTTCAGCGATATGGATTATACATTAAGCGTTCCTATCGACGGCAGCAGCGCGATGATCTTAAAGCGCAGGCCCCCGAAGGAAGCTCCTTCAAAAACCAAAAAAGTTAAAAAATAATTGCAGAATTTACTAAGCAATAATTAAAAATAAATTAGGAGATGATCATATTATGGTATCAAAAAACTGTGTAGCTATGATACTGGCCGGCGGTCAGGGATCAAGACTCGGCGCATTGACAAAGAATGTCGCTAAGCCGGCAGTACCTTTTGGCGGCAAGTACAGAATTATAGACTTTCCGCTTTCAAACTGTGTTCATTCGGGAATTGATACAGTCGGCGTACTTACCCAGTACGAGCCGCTGGAGCTGAACACATACATAGGAAACGGTAATCCGTGGGATCTTGACCGTTCACACGGCGGCGCATATGTTCTTCCGCCGTATCAGAGCGGTGAGACAGGCGAGTGGTACAAGGGTACCGCGAACGCTATTTATCAGAACCTCGGCTTCCTCGACGGCTTCAATCCGAAGCATGTCCTGATCCTTTCGGGCGACCACATTTACAAGATGCAGTACAGCGAAATGCTTAAGGCTCATGTTGAGTCGAATGCCGCTGTAACGATCGCCGTTATGCCTGTTCCGTGGGAGGAGGCTCCGCGTTTCGGTATTATGAATACAAATACAGAGACAGGTGAAATCACAGAGTTTGAGGAGAAGCCGGCAGAGCCTAAGAGCAACCTCGCTTCAATGGGTATCTATATCTTCAGATATGATATACTCAAGAAGTATCTTACAGATGACGAAAGAGATCCTAATTCAGACAACGACTTCGGTAAGAACATCATCCCGAAGCTTTTGGCAGACGGTCAGAAGCTCATGTCATACCGCTTTGAGGGCTATTGGAAGGATGTCGGCACGATCCAGTCACTCTGGGAGGCGAACATGGATCTTATTGATGATCCCCCGAAGTTTGATCTCAACGACAGAAAGTGGGTTATCTATTCAAGAAACTACGCGCTCCAGCCGCACTTCGTAGGTGAGAATGCCGAGATAACACGCTCAACAATCACAGAGGGCTGCGTAATCGACGGCAGAGTTGACCATTCGGTAGTATTCAGCGGCGTAACAATCGGCAAAGACGCTGTAGTCAAGGACGCTGTAATCATGCCGGGCGCGGTAATCGGCGAGGGCGCTGTTGTGGATAAATCGGTAATAGGACCGGGCGCGGTAATCGGCGCAAATGCAAAGATCGGTGTAAACCACGAGTCAGAGGATAATCCGTATAAGTCAAAGTATTGCACACACGGAATTGTTCTTATCGAGGGCGGAGCAGAAGTTCCCGATAACGGCGACATCCTTAAGGGCTCAATGGTACAGGTTGAGGGATAATGCCTCTCTGTCACAGACCGAAACCTAAATAAATATTAAATTCGAAAGGAATGAATTAACTATGAGAAATGATACTATGGGTATTATTCTTACAGGAGATGAGAAGATTGCGCCGCTTACAGACATAAGAGCAAACAGCGCGCTTCCTATCGCCGGAAGATATAGAATTATAGACTTCGTTTTGTCAAACATGGCAAATGCGGGAATAGTAAATGTAGGTATTGCTACAGAGTCAAACTATTCATCACTTATGGATCACACAAAGTCAGGCAAGCCGTGGGATCTCGACAGAAAGAACCAGGGACTCAATATTCTCCCGCCGAACCTTGAAAAACAGCAGTACGGCACGATCAAGGGCAATATTGACCTTCTTGAGGGTATCAGAGATTACATAGACAAGAGCCATCAGACATATGTAATTCTTTCATTGGGAAATATGATCTACAATATTGATTTCATTGATGTTGTAGATGCGCATATAAAGAATCAGGCTGACATAACAGCGGTATACAAGGACCTCAGCGATAAGAGCGAGGATATAGTAAAGCACTTCACGCTTTTTGATATAAATGAGGAAGGCAGAATCACAGACATCGAGGTTCAGCCGTACTATCCTAAGTCATCAAAGGCGGGCATGGAGATATATGTCCTTGAAAAGGCGCTTCTCGAAAGCATTATTGATGAATGCTCGGCGCGCGGCGATGTGGACTTTGTTAAGGACGCGCTTGTTAAGAAGATGGGCGGCATGAGAATTTACGGCTATGAGTTCAAGGGCAGTCTTTATAAGATAGATTCACTGAAGTCATATTATTCAACAAGCATGGACTTCCTCAATGCTGAATACAGAAACGAGCTCTTTAACCGTGAGCGTCCTATTTACACAAAGACAAAGGATCAGTCCCCGACAAAGTACGGAGCTGACGCTGTATGTACAAACAGCTTTATCTCAGACGGCTGCGTGATCGAGGGTACGGTAATAAACTCGATCCTCTCACGCGGAGTTAAGGTTGCTAAGGGCGCGGTTGTGCAGAATTCAATTATTATGCAGGACAGCATAATAGAGAAGGACGTAGAGCTTAACCATGTAGTATTTGATAAGGAAGTATGCATAACAGAGGGCAGAAAGCTTATCGGTCAGGAAAGTTATCCGCTTGCAATATCAAAGGGAACAAAGATCTGATAAAAGATGAACCCGACAAGCCGTTCTGTACCGAACGGCTTGATTGGGTTATGGCGAAATTATATAATAAGTTATTTTAAAAAATCGGTGTTATGGTCAAAAGTGCAGATTTTGTAAGCTTTAATTGACAAATAAAAAAAAATAAGTTAAAATATACCCATAGCATCGACTGAATTTTAAGAAAGGATTGGAATATGAACGTTTTATTTGCAACTTCAGAGTGCGCTCCGTTTGTAAAAACCGGAGGTCTGGGTGATGTAGTAGGCTCACTCCCCCAGGCATTAAGAGAAAAAAATGTAGACGCAAGAGTTGTTTTGCCGCTTTATAACTGTATCCCCGGAAACTTTAAGGAACAGATGAAGTATATTGATCATATCTATATTGATATGGGCTGGCGCAAGCAGTACTGCGGAGTTTTCGAGCTTGACTACAATAATTGTATTTATTATTTCATAGATAACAAGTTCTATTTCAACGGTGATAAGCCGTATGATTATATCCATCTTGACTGTGAGAAGTTTATATTCTTCTCAAAGGCCGTTCTGTCAATTCTTCCGACAATCGGCTTCAGACCGGATGTAATCAACTGTAACGACTGGCAGACGGGTCCTATTCCTGTATTTCTTGA
>JBJEFT010000493.1:0-3597 GCA_051874315.1 Candidatus Ornithomonoglobus sp. | reverse complement strand
CCTTCTGTGCCGCAGAAGAGGATCTTACGGCTCTGCTGGTTCAAAGCCTTTCAGTCCCCGCAGATTTAGAGAAAAAGAGGAAAAAGACAGCTTTAGCCAATGTAATCGCAGATATCAAAGATAAAGCTCTTAAGCTCCTTAAGACGGCTTCCTGCAGCGAGGACGAAATAAAGAACGCATTGGAAAAGCTGGAGAAAGAGCAACGCAATATTGAGCTGTCCTCCAATATAACGGTTAATTCCGTGGTGGAGAACAAATTCAGCGCTTTAAGATCACAACTCATCAATGCAGCGGAGGAATATAACCGCAGCACCTATGAAAGCATAATAGCAAAACTGGAAGTATCTGAAGATATACAATCAGATGCGGCAAGTGTTAACGGTTATCTGGAGGGCGTTTGGGAGAACTTTGAAAGAGCGTCGGAGAAGCGTTTCACAGAGGCGCTTGAGGAAATATCGAAAGAGCTTTCAAAGCAGATAGCAATTGACTGCGACAATATACTTGACATAGTCAGACCCATAGGCATCGGCACTGATTTTAAGAAGATAAACTTAAAAAATAATGCGGTTGACATAAGTGATGTTATTGATGAGAAGGCGGATAAAACGAAAAAAATGAAGCGAATGACGCTGCTTATATCAGGAGGACTGCTCATCCTTTCAGGTCCGGTGGTTTCCGTGGCGGCGCTTGTTGGCGGTAATTTATTGATTAAATACAATAAGGGGAATGATGCCGCGTACAAAGACGAAATAATCGAAAGCGTAAAAAAAAGCTGCGACGGCGTAGTAATCGATGTAAAGAACAGCATTATTTCAAGCATTGAACAGGCTGAGAAAAAAGCGAAGGATAATGTAAAGGTGATTTACGCGGATGTAGTAGACGCAGTTATAGGACTTGCGAACGACGCAATCAAAAAAGCTGAAGGCTTGAGAGAGGAACGCACAGTGCTGGAAAAGTTTGTAAACATAGCGATACCGGAAACGGAAAGCTTGTTATGATGTTTCAAAAATCAAAAGGTACAAAAGCGGCAGCGCCGCAAAAATAAAAACCAAATTAAACAAGGAGGAAGGATAATGGGGATTTACACAAATGCTCAGGAGCTTATAAAGGAGACTGTAAAAAATCTTGACGAGTACAGAACCTTGATAGGCGAAACAACAGGAAAAGCGGGCGAAAACGAGCCGGGACTTAATATGATAAACGAGGCAAATACGCTCAAAGATTATGAGGAGTCTCTTGCAAAGGGAATATTCCAGGTTATGTTTACGGGCGGTTTCAGCGCGGGCAAGTCGGTACTCATAAACGCGCTTATGTTTAAGCATTTGCTCAGAAGCAGCGCAAACGCTGAAACGGCTGTCCTCACAAAAATCATTTTCAATGCTTCGGAAAAGGTCATAGTTTACAAGAAGACGATTAACCAAAGCACCGGCGCGGCTATTACGGAGGAATATACGGACACGGAGCGGTTTTTTGAAAAATACCGTGTGGATCAGGACAGACCCGATTTGTTTGACGATGTTGACCATGTTCTGATACAGCAGAGCCAAGATGGCATAGGCGGCAGTCTTGTACAGCTTATAGACTCTCCGGGAGTCGGAAACAGCAAGCAGGACGACGAGGTCGCACGAAGCTTTGCGAAAAAGGCGAATGCGATTGTGTATGTGGTTTCCGCCGCAAAGCCGTGGGAATATGATGATAAGGAATATATCCATTCTCATTACGACAACAAGGAAATGAAGAATGTGTTTTTCGTAATCAACAAAATTGATCTGTTAAATACTACAGATGATTTTGAAAAGCTTAAGAAAAACACAAGAACTGTTCTTAAAAATGTGTTTACACGAAAAGACGGAAGCTTTGATGAGGAGCTTTTCAACGAGCGCGTATTTTATATGTGTGCGCAGAACGCCTTGTTCCTTAGAGCGGGTATTCCTTCGAATTATATTAACACACCGCAGTTGCCCGACAGTGACGATAAGACCGGCGTACCCCAATTTGAGAAGGCTCTCGGACGCTTCCTAATGGACGAAAGCCGTGACAAGCAGGCAATCGCGGCATATATTCCAAATCTGGCTGCCATATATGTTTCCGCGCGAAACAGAGTGGAGAAGAACCTTGAACAGCTTAACGGCAATATTGACGATTTGCGGGCAGTGCAGGAACAAAACGAAAAAAGCGTAAAAAGAACGGCGCAGATAATTCAAAATATTGAGGAAAGCGGCAAGACGACGGCTCGTAAAATCGTTGAGGATATCAGCCGCGCGTATGATAACTTTATCAACGATATTGACGTCAACTGGGATGAGCATTTTGAAAACAGCAGCGTAAATTTCTCCACAGTCGATTTGATTAAGACTGCGGTCACACGCGATGAGGAAAAAAAGAAGGAGCGCATCAAGCCGATTACGGATGCTGTGACGCTGTATCTTAAGAGCAAAGAGGAAAATCTTAAAAGCGGCATTAATGATGCCGTAAAGACAGGACTTCAAGAATGGGGGATACAGATACAGCAATACAAGCAGCAGCTTGAGGATGTCAATTCGCCGATAAACCTTGATGATATATTCGGCAAAATAGTTGACAGCAAACCTATAGATACAGGCGAAGCGGATATTTCGGTGAATATGTTCCAGCTTATTTTGGGCATTATCGCGTGTGATCTTGACGTGATAATAGGGTCGGCAGACGGGAAGACATCCAATACCGACGCCTTGATAAAAACCGTTATGAACACAGTATTTGAGTTTATAGCGATTTATGTAGTTGCATGGCCGATAGGTCTCGCTATGCTTGCGAAGCGCGGATGGGATATAATCGGGAGTGTAAAGCGCGGCGGCAATATAAGCGCTGTCAACATGATGAAAAAGATGCGCGAAAGCACGATAATGGGAATGATGGAATCGAAAGCCACAGCTATGATGGACGTTGAGAAGAATATCGGCGGAAGCATAATTTCAGCTTGCCACAGCGTTTCGGAGACATACGAGGCGGAGTGCGAATCATACAAGAAAAATCTTGAGGACACGATAAAGAAGCTTGAGGATTCGTCGTTTGACCGTGGGACCGAGGCAAAGAGAACGAGTAATATTCTCTCAAAAATGGCTCAGATAATAAGTAACATAAGTATCATGACAACCGGAAAAGCCGTAAAGCCGGAGGAGATTGAGACGCTTACGGGAAGAAAGGAGAACAAATAAAATCCGAAGCATTATCAGATTAAAGGAGGACACATAATGTCATATTCGGAAACTTTTTCAAGGCAATGGGAAAATCTCAGAAACAATTTTGTCGCTGATATGAGTAACCGTGACGTGAAGGATATAAATGCGGCGTCGGTTAGCAAATGGTACAAGAGCGCGGCATTTCGCTGGAACAGTCTGATAACAGTAGAAGGCAAATTGCTTGACGCCGAAAAAGATGAAAAGTTTAAGCAGGAACTTTTAAGATACATAGGCGATTTTAGATTTTCAGAGGAAGAGGGTGGAAATAAACCCTCTCCCGTTCCGTATGTTGCTGTGGGTGTGTTTGCTGCGGCAGCGGCAGGCTCCGCGATGAGATACTTTAAGCATATCGCATGGGTACCGACTGTATTTGTAT
>JBJEFT010000492.1:0-3614 GCA_051874315.1 Candidatus Ornithomonoglobus sp. | reverse complement strand
GGGGCATGTTTCCGTTACCCGAGTAAGCGATATTCTTTCAATATATGATGTTACGCAGAAGGGAAAGTATGTAATAGATTTTTTCTACAAGCATATTCCTTTGATAGTGCGTGAGCCTATTGACAAATCTCTGAAAGAGTTTTATCTGGATAAGAGGCGTAGGGAAGCGGTTCAGGCATCAATTATGCCTATTAATGAAAAAGAATTCAATGCCGAATGCAGGCTGTATAATGATGACAGGATGATTATGCTGTCGCTCACTTTGTATGCGGGTGACCGCCGTGAAGCGGAAAGGATAGCCGAAAGCTTTAAGGCTAATTCCGCTGACATATACGCGGGAATACTTGAGATGTTCAATAAGAAGGAGAGTAAGAAGGAGAATATCGATGACTAAGCAGCATATTAAAATAGGTGTCATTGCGATATTGGCACTGACTATTATTGGAGAGGCAGTATATATCTATAAAAATAACGATGTTGTTTACCGTGATACTGCCGGAACGGAGGCGCAGGAGCAGACATGGATTGTTTCTATTTCCGCAGACATTGCAAAGATAAACAACGAAACTGCTCCGATATATAAAATCGAAGGCTGTCCGGGAACATTTTTTACAGACATTGATCTGGGGTTATTTGGTTTTACCTGTGAGCTCTCGGAAAATCAGTACACATTGTCCTGCCCTGAAGGAGTACACGCTCTCAGCTCCGAGGATTTTGCGGTAATTCCGGAAGAAACTATTGCATATCCTTCGGATAAGCTGCTCAATGCAGCGGAAAATCAATATACATGCTATACAACAAAAACGGCAGTGTTCATACCTTCTGAGGCAATCGCTGCAATGGGTGATGTTATGCGGTCCGATTCAACAAATACGACATACTATGCATTCGGAACAGATGAAGAGATTGAAAAGCAAAGGGAAATCAGTATAAATGAAGTCAGAATGTACGACGGAACTTATATCACTACCGATGCAGAGGACGCTGCATCCGATGCCTTAACGGAGGATAATCAGAGTGCGTGGGATACGGAAAATAAGGAGGAAGCAATAAATGAATAAAGAAGATAAAAAAGATTGGTTTGAAAGAATGAATGATGATTTGCGCGCGGACGAGGCATATCAGCGCAGAAAGAACAATGACAGAATGCGGGCAATAAAGGAAAAGGAAGCTCAGCAGAGCGCAAAGCGGCGTAAGAGACTAAAGCTTGCAGGCTGCGTTGCTGCCGGTATTGTTGTTTTAGGCGCAGCGGTGTTTGGAATATCAAGATGTGCCGGAAACGGGAAAAGCGAAAACGGCGGCATAGCGTCAGATATGAAATCCGGAAAAGTTCAGTTGTATGATGAAAAAATAAGTATTAACGGGGATTACATTCCGGGCTACACAATCGGTGACAGCAGTGAAATTTACTTTGTTGATGAGGACCTTAAGCTGTTTTCCTTTGATTTTGTAGCATCTCCTGACAACTCGAAGCTCAGAATGGAGGACAATTCGGAAGTACATAACGGAATTTCAACAGATTTTGCATGGGAGCTTACCGGAAACACTGCAAAGAAGGCAGATATTGAGCTGACGGCAAATGACAGAAGCTTTGAATGTTATGTTGTTGAAGGAACAAATGGCGTGGGAGACAGCGTTGAATATAAGCTTGTTCCGTCGTTAATCCTTGAGCAGTTTGGCACAAAGAATGTAAGAGAGACAATGGATGGTCAGGAAATTCACTATATGTTCGGAGATTACAGCGATGAAACTGAAGCTCCGGCAACAGATGACCCTGCAGCGGATGAAGGAAATACTGCGGAGCTTTCTATGAATGGAGGGGCGGCGCAGAACAATACAACAGCGACAGGAGGAACGGTAATCGTTCTTGATCCAGGTCACGGGAAGTCTTCGGGACTTATGTCGGCTGAAGAGAAAATTGCCGAAGGCTATACGCAGTACAACGGCTCATGGGGCGAATGGCGCCACTGGAAGAACGGTACTGCCGATCAGGAATGTGAGGGCTCGGGCTGCCATGCCGATAAGGAGTGCTGGTATCCGATAGGCAACGGAGACAGAGATATTGAGCCTGATGTGAATCTGCATAACGCCCAGGCAGCAAAGAAGTATCTTGAACAGATGGGCTATACCGTGCGGATGACAAGAGATACAAACAGCTCTACATCAAGTGAAAACCCGTCGTTCTCGAAACGAGTTTCCTATTGCTATCCGAATAATGACCTCAGCGCAACACCGGATGCGGCATGCTATATCTGCATACATTCAAACGCAGGCGGCGGCAGAGGCAGCGCGTACATACAAGCGTCGGGAAATTATACTCAGAAATGGATCCAATCAGATTATGTTGAACAGTGCAACAGACTTGGAAGTCTTATAAATTCAAGAATAACATCAGAGACCTCAATGGGTACCTGCGGCGGCGGTTCCATAGGCGGAGAAGGTTATCTTATCCTGTTCAATAAGTGTCCTGTGCCTGCGGGATATATGGAAATCGGTTTCTTTGACAATTCATCGGATCTTTCAATCCTCCGGAATGAGAGCGATCAGATAGGAAAAGCGATCGCTGAGGGTGTAGATGATTTTATAACGAGCAGATAATGAAATTAAATCTCAATAAGGCTGCAATCCAGTACATTGCCATTATTGCAATGGTACTGGATCATGCGGCCGTTTTCATAAATAATTATCAGGCATATTTTATATGCCGTGTATTCGGCAGAATGACAATTGTAATAATGTCATATTTTATTGCCGAGGGGTATTACAAAACAAGTAATGTATATAAATATATAATAAGAATGGGTGTATTTGCGGCGATTTCCCAGATACCGTTTTATTTGTATACAATTGGCGCAGGAGGACTGCCCGATTCGCTGTATCATTTTATTTCGGGCTGCGCGATGGACAGAAATGTTATTTTTACATTGTTTGTGGGGCTCTGTCTGCTTGCAATACTTAAATCGGAGACTGTAAAGCCTTTTGTAAAGGTGCTTGCCTGCGCTGCCGCGCTGTACATAACAAGATGCAGCGACTGGAAATATTTTTGTCTGCTGTGGGTTGTCTCATTCGGAATGCTAAGAGGGAACGGATATGCGCAGATGACAGCTGCGGCGGGAATTGTTGTACTGAGGTTTCTGACATATGTATATCCGATATTTGTAACCTTTGCGGAGTCGGGTGTGATTTACGTCAATACAATAATAATGGCGTTTGTACAGCTTGGCGGTCTATTGGCAATACCCGTACTTTGTATGTATAACGGGCAGAAGGGAAACGCGCCGAGGCTGGGCTTTTATGTGTTCTATCCGGCGCATCTTCTTCTGCTTGCCGTCATAGAGTTTATTGTATGAAAAGCATATAAAGATTTTAAAGTCTGGAGGTAAATATGAATTACAGAATTACTGTTTTTACGGCTTTTGCGGCTGCCATGTTATTAACCGGAGCAAATGCGCTTGCGGCAGAGCCGGCGGAGCTGATTTTTACACAGAATAAGTGCGGAAAATATATTTACTGTAATAATCATGAGAGAATAAGAAGCACGGATCTTGCGGATAAAAGTGTTGAAAATTCAAAGTATCTCATGAATAATGAGGGACTGACACCGGATAAATATG
>JBJEFT010000491.1:0-3632 GCA_051874315.1 Candidatus Ornithomonoglobus sp. | reverse complement strand
CCGCATATATATAAGAGAGAGAATAAAATAATGAAGGAGGAGAATTAATGAAATTCAGAAAATTAATCAGCGTGACAGCAGCCGCAGCCGCATTGATCTGTTCAATGGCGGCTTTGACGGCGAGCGCGGCAGAAACTCAAACTATTACTGAGTGGACAAGTGACTTTAATGTATCAGTAGCGGCTGAAAGTGCATCAGAGGATATATATCAGGCAAAGTATGGTACAACCATATTCGGCAAATTTCAGGCAGCCGGAAAGAACGATGCTACAGCAATGAATGCGGGGCTGAATCTGCGAATGACACCGTCAACCGGAACGGACGGAATCAGCAGGGTTACAGCAGGTGCAAATTATTTGGTGAAGCTTGGAAGCTCAGCAGATGACAATGATTATGCTTTAGGTGTGCTTGGAACAGAGGCAACGCTTACGTCTGCAGAGGGGATTAGCTTATCAGGTGGAAAGACTTTTGAAATGAGCTATGACACATACGCTGCAACTAAAAGTACAGGAAAGACAACAACTGTCACCTTAAAGGATTCAAATGGCAGCGAGTTAATTTCATACACATACACCGGTAGTAGCGGAAATATCACTGATGTAAAATTCGGAGGAACGCAGCCGGAGGATTTTGAGGCAGTTTCGGCATGCAGTCTGACATCAAAGAGTGCAGCACTGGGAACATTGTCGGATTTGACAATAGATAGCGCTACATCTCATAAAAATGCAAGAATAACTCTCAGCATAAGCGCAGACGGAACGGCTTCGCTTTCGGTAATCCGTGATGCAAAGTCGGGTGAAACTGAGGGGATCAACAAAACCTATACAGGTACGGTATCCGAAAACGCGGTAATCAAGTCCTTTACAATATCAAACGGCAGCGGTGAGGACGGAAGCCGCGCGTACACGATTGACAATCTTACCACAACAGTTACATCGCCGGAAGCACCTACTCCGACACCGGAAATAAAAGAAGCGCAGAAGTATACCGGCTATACAAACGATGAGAAGCTTGCGAATAAGGACGCGGTAGGCTTTGTTGCGACAATTTCGGGATTGGCAGAAAATGAGTCAGTAAATTCATTAACATGGTATCTCAAGAAAGCAGATACAGAATATAAAGAATTAACAAGCGGCGCTATCCCCACTGTAACAGGGGGCACAGCTATGATAGGTCTTATTGTGTATGATTTACCCGATGGCGTAACCGCAGAAGATATTTCAGCGGGATATTCTTACACTGTTGAATAAGGAGGAAGCGGATGATGAAAAAACAGTTTGAAACTCCGGTTATAAAAGTAAATTGGTTTTGCATAGAAAATATTGTTACAACAAGCGGCACCGGCAGCAATACGGAAAACATGAAGAAAAGCATGGAAACCGACGGTTATTCGGTGAAGACAATAAGTATTATAGATTTTGAATTTTAATATATGAGCAAAACATAATAATCGTTCTCTCTCTTTAAGAATATATATCATAAAAGCCTGTTCTCAAATGTGTGAAGCATAGCAGAGGATTGGCTTTTATGGTATCAAGACAAATATGTTTTAATTAAAAATATAGTTGATAAATTCATAAATTTATGATATACTTGATATTGGATAGATGCTTTTATCAGTTGATTGCAATTATGCAATCGAAGGATAGTTCGGGAGGCGGCGGTATGTTACTCAAAAACGGAAAAAAAAGGATACCTATAGGATACGAGGATTTTAAACAGATCATAGACGGACAGTTTTATTATGTTGATAAGACAATGCTTATCTATGATTTGCTTTATAACGGCGGGCAGAATAATCTTATCACACGCCCGAGGCGGTTCGGAAAGACGCTTAATTTAAGTATGCTCAAATACTTTTTCGATATAACAGAAAAGGATAATGCATATTTGTTTGACGGGTTGAAAATTTCTGAACATTATGACGAGCTTGCAATGTACAGAAATACACATCCGGTTATTACGCTGTCTTTGAAATGTGCGAAGCAGGGAAAGTATGCAAGAGCTATTTATAATATAGGATATGAAATACAGGAACAGTTTAAAAAATATAGGTATGTCTGGGAAAGTGATGTTATTGATGAGACAGACAGAGAAAATGCACGGGCAGTTATGAAGCGAAATACCGATGAAGAAACACTGGGTAATTCGATAAAGCTGCTTTGTTCATGTCTGAAGCAGTATTATGGCGTGAACACAATCATACTTATAGACGAATATGATGTGCCTCTTGAAGATGCGTATTTTTCGGGTTACTATGATGAGATGGTCAGATTTATCCGCTCACTGTTTGAGTCTGCGCTTAAAACCAATCCGGCACTGGAGTTTGCAGTGATAACCGGATGCCTGCGTATTTCAAAGGAGAGTATATTTACAGGTCTGAATAATCTAAAAACAAATACAATTCTCAGCGCGAGGTATGCGGAGTATTTTGGCTTTGAGGAATACGAGGTTTTGGATTTATTGAAATACTATGGATTTGAGCATAAGTTTGAGCTTATAAAAAAGTGGTATGACGGATATTTATTCGGAAAGACAGAGATATATAATCCGTGGAGTATTATGTATTATATTGACGATTTAAGAACAGATCCGGAGGCATATCCTGCGGCGAACTGGGTCAATACAAGCTCCAATAATATTATAAGAACCTTAGTAAACCGATCTGATGACGAAACAAAGGCGGTAATTGAGCGGCTTATGCACGGCGGCAGTGTGGAAACAAGAATAAAAGAAACCGTAACCTACGGCGATTTGACCGACAGCAATGAGAACATATGGAGCTTCCTGTTTTTTACCGGATATCTCAGGATAAAGGAACTGCTGAGTACAGGAGAGGAAACGGGCGATGGGACGGTTTATTCATTTGTAATACCGAATATCGAAATCAAGAGCTGCTATATGGACATAATTATGCAATATTTTAATGCATATAAAAAGGCGGTAAACAAGGACGAATTGTACAAGGCACTGTTAACTCGTGATGCAGAGGGCTTTGCAAAGCAGATAACGGATTTGCTGGAAAAATCCATAAGCTATTATGACAGTACAGAGGCGTTCTATCACGGTCTTGTTTCAGGTTTACTGGCGGGGAATGTTTATTATAAGCCTGTATCAAATAAGGAAACCGGAGACGGTCGCTGTGATTTGATTTTATATCAGCAGGATTGTGCGCAGAATGCGATAATTCTTGAGTTTAAGGTTTGCCGGGACAATGAAAAGCCTGATGCGGCGGCACAGAGAGCTCTGCGGCAGATTAATGACAGGGACTATGCGGCGGAAGCGAGAAATCAAGGCTATAAGAACATAATAAAGTACGGAATAGCTTTTAAGAACAAGGTATGCTATGCGGTAGTTGAATAAGCCTGCGTTTAAACACAGTCAATGTATTTTACTATGATATGGCGGTTATACACCCAAGAGAAGGGGCAGCAGCTTGATTACGCATGTGAGTATGGGTGTATAATCGCTTTGGTAGGGTCTGCGGAAAAAGTTGTGTAAGCAATATCTGACAAAACTCGACATGGCGAAAATTACAGGTATAAGCTTAATATAATCTGTCAATAATAACTATTGACTTTTACCGCTTGACAGGGTACGGCAATGCTGAGGAGCAACCGGAGCGGTCTTGC
>JBJEFT010000490.1:0-3632 GCA_051874315.1 Candidatus Ornithomonoglobus sp. | reverse complement strand
CCGTGGATAACCTTAACTCTTACTTCATCGTTTGAAAGCTTTTCAAGACTCTGCTTAACTGCCTCGACTGAACCCTGAACGTCCGCCTTAACGATAATCGGCAGCTCCTTCATGTTGCCCTCGTCGATCTGGCTGAACAGGTTGTCAAGCGATACCTTAACAACCGAATTAAACTGCTTTTCCTGCGCCTCCTGCTTTCTCTGCTCCGCAACGTCACGGGCAAGCTTCTCGTCCTTAACAACGAATATCTCGTCGCCGCCCGCAGGAGCCTCGTTAAGACCCTGTATCTCAACCGGAGTTGACGGACCGGCTTCCTTAACGCGTCTGCCCTTGTCGTTTGTCATTGCTCTTACGTGTCCGACTGAGGTTCCGGCAATAATGATGTCACCCTGTCTTAATGTACCGTTCTGTACAAGAACCGTTGCAACAGGTCCCTTACCCTTATCTACGCGCGCTTCAATTACAGTACCCTTTGCGAGCCTGTTCGGGTTAGCTTTAAGCTCCTTCATGTCCGCCACAAGAAGCACCATTTCAAGAAGGCCGTCTATATTCTGCTTATACTTAGCGCTTATTTCAACACAGATCGTATCGCCGCCCCATTCCTCGGGAACAAGACCGTATTCCATAAGGTTCTGCTTAACGCGCTCTACGTTGGCATTTTCCTTATCAACCTTATTGATCGCTACTATTATATCTACGTTTGCCGCCTTTGCGTGGTTGATCGCCTCAACAGTCTGCGGCATGATACCGTCGTCTGCGGCAACCACGAGGATCGCCACATCCGTTACCTGCGCGCCGCGCGCGCGCATTGTTGTGAACGCCTCATGACCCGGCGTGTCAAGGAACGTGATTACTCTGTCATTGAGCGTAACGCTGTAGGCGCCGATGTGCTGCGTGATGCCGCCTGCCTCTGTTGAAGTTACGCTTGTGTGACGGATCGCGTCAAGCAGTGATGTCTTACCATGGTCAACGTGACCCATAACTACAACTACCGGCGGACGCTCTACAAGCTCCTCCTCTTTATCCTCTTCATCAATATCCATGAAGAGACGGTCTTCCTTTGAGAGAACGATCTCCGGCTTAACTGTTATGCCGAACTCACCCGCAATAAGCTCCGCGGTATCATAGTCGATCGACTGGTTTACTGTCGCGATCACGCCGAGAAGCATGAGCTTCTTTACGACCTCCGCAGCGCTCTTGCCCATTCTCTGAGCAAAATCGCCGACTGTGATTGCCTCGGGTACTTCGATTTCTGTAATTACCTTCGGCTTTGGCTTATTTGCCTTCTTGTCACGCTTATTATCGCGCTTATCCTTGAAATTGGGCTTCTGCCCCTTCTTATCGCCCTTGCGCTCGTTCTTCTTATTCTTTCCCTTTTCACGTCTTCCCATACCCTCATCATCGTATTTTGAAAGACGCTCACTCTTTTCAAGCTTATCAAGATCGACATTGGATGTTCTTGTATCCACTGTACGGCTCTTCTTTTCGCTCTTTATAATATATTCCTCCGAGGTATCGCTGCGGTCAACGTTTGAAAGATCAACTCTTACACCTGCCTGCTTTTTAGCCTGATTATGGTGCTTCTTCTGCTTCTCCTTCTTTGCCTTTTCCTCTGCCTTCTTCTTAGCTCTTGCCTCTGCCTCGGCAGCCTCACGGGCAGCCTTCTTTGCCTCAGCCTTTGCCTTTTCGGCAGCCTTGCGCGCCTCTTCCTCAGCCTTTGCCTTTTCCTCGGCAGCCTTTCTTTCGGCTTCCGCCTTTTCTGCAACCGCCTTGCCTGCATCGGCTCTCATTTCGTCTACTTCCTGTAAGGTGAACTGTGTACCCTGAGTAAGTATATCCACAACCAAAGCCGCCTGTTCTTCGGAAATGTTACTCGTCGAGCTCTTAACATGCTCACCGTAATCGGCAAGCTTTGTTATGACCTCCTTATTCACAGCCTTGAACTTTTTTGTTAATTCTCCAAGTTTAGTTGTTGATGTATCTGCCATACCACATCACCCTTTCTCTGTCTCGCATAAGATATATTTATCTGAAATCGCTTTAGCGAAATTTTCGTCATTCACTGAAACGACTGCTCTTTCTCCGCCGCCTGTTGCATGCCCCAGACTTTCCATGTCGGATATTTCAATTAATTTTACGTTATAATACTTACAGGAATTTCTGATAGCTTTTTTCGTGTTCGGCGCTGCGTCCCCTGCAAGGAGCACAAGCTTTGCCTTACGGGATTTTATCATATTCCCGCATACAAAGGCTCCGGTTGAAACCTTTCCCGCCCGCTTTGCCAGCCCGAGCATTCCAAATACTTTATTCAAATCATATCCTCCAGTTGTCTGTACAGCTCCTCTGCTGCCGCGCATTTAAGATGCCTCTCAAAGCTGCGTCTTTTTTCCGCTTTCTTTATACATTCGGAGTCACGGCATATATATGCGCCGCGTCCCTCACTTTTTCTATGTATGTCCGGAATAACAGTCTGTGATTCTTTATCAACCACAACACGCATAAGCTCCGAAGCAGGACGGCGCGCCCTGCATACTACACACATTCTCAGCGGTATATGCGCCATATTATCACCTTTTCTGTTTCGCTAAAGTCTCTTAATATGAGAAACAACTATCGCTTTATTCTCCCGCGCTGATGTCTATCTTCCAGCCTGTGAGCTTCGCGGCAAGTCTTACATTCTGTCCCGCCTTGCCTATCGCAAGTGAAAGCTGATATTCCGGAACGGTTACCTTCGCGCTCTTTTCATTCTCGTTGATTACGCAGGAAAGAACCTTCGACGGTGAAAGCGCGGCAGTTATGAACTCTGCCGGATCCTCGCTCCACTTTATAATATCAATTTTCTCATTCTTAAGCTCATCATTGATCGCCTGTACTCTCATACCCTTAGGACCGATACATGCGCCCTGCGCGTCTACATCGGGGTCATTTGAGTATACTGCGATCTTTGTTCTTGAACCGCCCTCGCGCGCGATTCCCTTTATCTCAACAATACCCTCTGCAATTTCCGGTACTTCCTTCTCAAAAAGCTTCTTTACAAGTCCCGGATGCGTTCTTGAAAGGATAAGCGTTGTGCTTTTTGCGTCCGACTTAATGTCGCTTACATAAAAACGGAGTACATCGCCCGGCTTATATGTCTCGCCTGCCGGCTGCTCCTTCTTCGGGAGATATGCCTCTGTCTGGTCATACTGCTCAACCTCAACATATACCTTATCCTCATCCGCAAGGATCACAGTACCCGTTACATTGCCGATCGAACGCTCCGCATGATCACTGTATATTATGCCGCGCTCCGCCTCGTGGATCCTCTGCTTGACAACCTGCTTTGCTGTCATAGCGCTTATTCTTCCGAAATTCTTCGGCGTAACCTCAACATTTACAATATCGTCTATCTGATAATCCCCCGAAATCTTTCTTGCATCATCAAGCGAAATTTCCTGAACATCATCATATACAAGCTCAACAACAGTCTTTTTCGCATATACATGGATCTCGCCTGTTTCCCTGTCTATCGAAACAAGCACATTCGGCACATCACTCTTACCGATATAATAATTCTTTTTATATGCGGCAACCAATGCGGCCTCGAGAGCCTCAATTATAACATTCTCATCCAGTCCGCGTTCCTCGCATAA
>JBJEFT010000489.1:0-3651 GCA_051874315.1 Candidatus Ornithomonoglobus sp. | reverse complement strand
ACGTTTGAAACATCGCCTGTTCTGAAAGACAGCGATTCGGTTGCAAAAAATAGCGGAAGCATATACAAGGTAGCTCAATCATCGGAGACGAAAATAACACTGCTTGACACTCTGCCGACCATTTCGGGAACGGGAACTGCAGTATTCGGAGTGGTAATAGATAATATCTATGCGCCGGGCGCTACAGCGACTATACAGCTGATACAAAAGGGCGAGACGGTAGAGGGTTCAACTAAAGATTTGAGCGGTAACGACAGCACGTCAACGCAGACACACGCGTCCTCGGCCGAAGAATACAAGAGCGCAGGCAGTAACCAGTATATTGATTAATGGGAGGCGAATGGTATGAAGAAGTATAATAAACCGAAACTGACGATCACATATTTCAGCCCGGCTGATTCGGTTTTGACAGCCTCAGGAGAGGAACCTAAGCTGACATATGCGGCGGAGAATCTTAATGAGTATATGTTCAGCGGCGCAGTCGGTGCCGGCAGGACTACAACGGTAACGGTTCAGAACGTATTAAGTTTTGAGTAATAAATAAAATATTGCGCAGCGGCGGATGTTACATAACTCTGCCGCTGTATTGGTATAGAATGAGGTGGTGTATACATGTATATGGCTATGCGGTGCAGGATAATAATATGCTTAATAATGACGAGCTGTTTAAAAAGGCGGACGCGAATATGTATGTGAAAGAAGAAAAAGAAGAATATTAATTATTGATCAAAAATCTCTTCTGCTCCTTGCGGAGGGGATTTTTTTATGCTATAATAAACTCACAGATTAAATACAGAGGTTTGCGTATGATAGAGAAAAACAAACGGTACAATATTGAAATAAAGGATATATCCTCTGACGGGAACGGTGTAGGTACTGTTGACGGCTTTGCCGTGTTTATACCTATGACTGCGATAGGCGATGTGGTTGAAGCGGAGATTACAAGGGTAAAAACAAGGTATGCCGAGGGCAGAGCGGTAAGACTTCTGACTCCCTCACCGAACAGAATGGAGCCGCAGTGTCCTGTGTATGAGCAGTGCGGGGGCTGCAATTTACAGCATATCAATTATGACGCGCAGATACGCGCCAAAAAAAGTCTGATCGAGGCGGCGTTCAGAAGAATAGGCGGCTTTGAAGGGTTTGCCTGTGACGAAATGCTGACAATGGAGGATCCGTCGAGATACCGCAATAAATGTATATTTCAGATAGGAAAAAACAACGCAGGAGAGCTTGTAAGCGGATTTTACGCAAATAAAACGCATGAAATAATTCCGGTGAAGGATTGCCTTTTGTGCGGCAGTATAAACGGCAGAATCAGCACCGCGCTTCTGGAGTATATGAAGGAAAACAATGTGAGCGCATATGATGAAAAAACGCATAAAGGCGTAGTAAGAAGGCTGTTTATAAGGAGCGCAAGGGCGACCGGAGAAATTATGGTTGTCGTTTCAGTGAATGCGGACGGTATTCCGAAAAGGGAAAGGCTTATAAAGCGTCTGCGGGAGGTATCGGACAGCATTGTCTCGGTGTATGCAAATATAAATAAAGATAAAAACAGCCATCTTATGGGAAGAGAAAATAAGCTCATATACGGTAAGTCTGAAATTAACGACACCTTATGCGGAACGGAGTTTGGCATATCTCCCGACAGCTTTTATCAGGTCAATCCGCATATGACACAGAGACTTTATAACAAGGCGCTTGAATATGCGGCAATTTCTGAAAATGACAATGTTATGGACGTGTACTGCGGAATAGGAACAATTTCACTTGCGGCGGCAAAAAGGGCAAAGCAGGTGACGGGAATTGAAATTGTCAAGAGAGCGGTTATTGACGCAAAAAAGAACGCGGAGAATAACGGAATAACAAATGCGGAGTTTTATGCCGACAGCGCGGAAAATGCGGTTCCAAAGCTTATAGCATCGGGAGTAAAGCCGGATATAGTGATACTCGACCCGCCACGCAAGGGCAGCGACAAGGCAACGCTTAAGGCGATAGCGGATGCGGCGCCGGAAAGGATAGTATATATATCCTGCAATCCCGCCACGCTTGCCAGAGATTCAAAATATCTCTCGGCGTACGGCTATAATCCGGTAAAATGCGCCGGAGCCGATATGTTCGGGAATACCTGTCATGTGGAGACGGTGGTATTGATGTCAAGGGTAGAAAAATAATGCTTGAAAAAGCCTTATTTTATCTTGATGGTATAACTGGCGAATATGCAACACCTCAAGGCTATTTTGTTAACGAAGAAGAAGCTGAAGAGTTCGATAAGCAGTTTGTGCCTAAAGAAAAACTTAAGCTCCCGGGTCAACTTTTCTAAGAGAAGACAACGAGAGGTGAAATGCCGGTTATATAATACAAGGATATGTCACCACCGACAAAGGAATTTTACAAGCTGATACTTGAGGGCAAAATTGCACACGGCGGCAATCCTGTTCTAAGGTGGATGGTTGGAAATGTGGTTGTTGAAACCGATGCGGCGGAAAATGTCAAGCCGACAAAGGCTAAATCCACAGAAAAAATTGACAGAATAGTAGCAGCGATAATGGCACTCGACAGAGCAATCAGAAACAAGGATACCGGAAGTGTGTATGACCACAGAGGTATAATTTTTATATAAAGCATTGACTTCGTGGTATATTTATGGTATAATAATGACATAATAAGACGAGGAGATGATTTTATGCCACAGATAATACCAATCCGTGATTTAAAGAATACGAGTCAAATATCCGATATTTGTCATTCTTCAAATGAGCCTGTTTTTATAACCAAGAATGGCTATGGAGATATGGTAATTATGAGTATGGAAGCGTATGAAAAAACTATGTATATGTATTCCGTATACGACAAGCTTGCACAGGCGGAGGAGTCAATAACAAACGGCAATGTTTTTGATGCACAAGAATCGGTAAAGATCATAAGAGAAAAATATGGACTATAAATTACTCATTACGAACGAAGTAAAGTGTGATATTGATGAAATAATTTCATATATTGTAAATGAGTTAAAAAATCCAATTGCCGCCGAAAATCTTTTAACTAAAATAGAATTAAGCTTTGACACAATATCGTCCGATCCTTTAGCTTTTCCGTTATGCAGTGATAAAAGACTGCGTGACGGTGGTTACAGGAAAATAAACGTTAAGAATTATATTGTATTTTATCGAGTTGATGATATAAATCACATTGTGTACATTATGCGTGTCATTTACGGAAGACGCAACTACATAGAAATAATATAAACCCTAAAAGCACTTGCAAACAGACTGTGAGTGCTTTTCTTATGCCTAAATTTAAAAGGAGTTGACTAACTACTGGAGTCCATCTGAAACACATAGCCGTGGGTTTATTGATCGGATACACGGTAAGTGACATTGTTGCCTGCCCCCCTTTTTTTAATTTTGCGAAAAAGCACAGAAAGGGGGCGGAGGTCTTGGTGCAAATCCATTGTAGAGATTTTGGCCGCCCCTCCCATAAATATTTTTCAATATTTTTGCATATAATGTTTATAACATTTAAAACGCAAATTGCATTTTATCTGCTTGACAACAGCGTTTCAAAGCGTTATAATTATTATGAAAAATATATAATTTATAAAGGAGCTGATTATTATGGCAAATGTATCAAATGTAAGTTTCCGTATTGACA
>JBJEFT010000488.1:0-3659 GCA_051874315.1 Candidatus Ornithomonoglobus sp. | reverse complement strand
CGTGCCAGCTCCCCTTTTATGGGAGCACAGCAGAGCGTATAAACAATAATTTATTGCTCTAATTTCAAACACATGAATTTCAGCTTAAACAAAGTTGAAAAAAACTGATAATAGATCTGGTTCTGTTTTGATATAGACTCTTTTCTTATACCATTTTTTTATTGCTTGTTCCCCATTTAGCCCATGTAGGCGCCGAAACATCGTCCTCCTTCAGCTTAGGCGCGCGTTTCTTTATATTTTCAAGGGTAAGCAGTCCCTCATGCGAGCAGTTCTTTTCAAGTCCCTTATGTATAAACTCCTCACACTTATCCTCCATTCCCTTGCCGTAATAGCCAAGCGCCGCAAGGAAACAGCAGTGAACATAATTATCACGTTCAAGATTGCCCTCAAACACAAGGAAGTCCGGCAGCGATACGGCAAAATAATCTATCTCCGGCTTATCGTCTATATGCTCCTCAGCGTAATTGATAAGCGTATTGCAGCCCCCTATCAGTTTTTTCTCATCACCCAGTCTGCCGTACGCCATTGTTCTGAAAAAGTACATATCCGGCGGGGTATCATTGTAATACCGCATTGAGCTGAGATTGAACTCCCCTTTTGTCGCCTTTTTATAATATTCAATAGAATCTATCTTATCCACATTCTCATACGCAAACCCAAGCATATAATACACATCGTTATCCATACTGTTTATAAGCTTGCCTTCTCCGAGATTTTCAGGGTAATGCAGAGCCTCCTCCAGATGACCTATCGCATCCTCATAATCACCGTCAAGCACAAGCTCGCGGGCAATTCCCATGTGGGCGTATTTGTACTGGTAGCTTATCTTTCCTTCGCCGCCCTCCCACGGGTGAAACCTGTGACGCTTTATTGCCCGCAGCGCAAATTCATAATACTTCTCGCAGTTCATGAGCGTGATATATTCCGTAAACAAATCGTCACGGCTCTCAACAAGCTCTATATGGTCTACCATATCCTTTAATCTCTTTTTTACTGGCCAGTTTGAAAGCTTTCTCAAGAGATCAAGCTCATAGTATATCCTCGAATCATCCGGCGCGTTTCTGAAGGCCTTCTCCATGAGCTTCAAAGCCTCCTCCGGGTCGTTCAGCTTGTTGTAGGTCGCGATTGCCAGATTTCTCAGTATCGCGCTGTTTTTCGGCTCTATCTCAAGCGCCGCCTTCCAGAGCTTTATCGCCTTGAACCATACGCCCTTATCATAATACAGATTACCGAGCGCATACCTTGCAAACGCATCCTCCGGGCTGTTCTCAATGGCATAATTAAGAACCATAATATCCTGCAGACGGTTCGGAAACGCATATGTCTTCCGGCACTTCGCCGCCCTTTCCAGCTCCACACTGCTTTCTGAACAATATGCCATATAGTAATGCAGCATCGGTTTATCATCCTCCGCAATCAGCGCAAGTACATTTGCCGCATCACCCAGCAGATTTGCCTCGGCATAGCAGATCGAAAGCTCCAGATAATTCTGTAGGCTGCCGCGCATAAGACGCGTCAGATCATAAAGCTTATCATAATTCTTTGACAGCAAAAACATCTCGTATCTTGCTCCGAAGTCAAGCGGATCTATCTCTATTGAATGAGCTGTAAAGGCTATTGCCTCCTCAATTCTTTCCTCATGCCTTAATAACGCGGACCTCAGTGTTCTCGCCCTCATATTATGCGCGCCGCGCGCCAATGATTTATCCACAAATTCCAGCGCCTTTTTAAAGTTATCAAGCTTCGCGCTCACGCATGCGAGCTGATAAAAGCCCTTATCCTGCATCTTTCCGTCCCATGTGGCCTTATAGAAGGCATCATATGCCTCCTCATACCGTTTCTGCATCTTTAGCGCAAGACCGAGATTATAATACGGCTCACAGTCATATGGGTTAGGGTTCAGACATGTCGCGCGCTTGATAGCGTTTCTGAAATGCTTTTCAGCCTCGTCAAACAAACCCTTTTTATAAAGTATTTTTCCGTAACCGTTGTTTAATCTAATATCAAGGGGATCACGTCTTAATCCTTCAAGATAATATTCCTCCGGTCTGCGCGTTGCATGGCGATACTGCTCAAGATGAACCGCAGTAAGATAAAGCTCCTCCAATGACGCAATATCCTTCGGCGCTCTTGCCGCCTTTGCAGGCTCGGGAGTTTTTCCGTGAAACTCGCCCTCCGGTGTATATTTTAATAATATATCATCATTCTTTTTCTTTATAACAAGTGTGAGGTCGGTTGCCTCATCCTCATTTTCAAGCTCGACCCACTTATCAAACCCGTTCTCAGGATCAAGAGTTACGGTCTCTTTTATATAGGGAGCCTTCGCCTTAGCGCCCGAAAGCAGAACGCTCACCTTGATCTGCGCCGGAGCATAGAGCATTATATGCGCTTTTTCGTTCTCAACCTCCAGATTTGCCATAACCTCAAGCGACGCGTTCTTTACCGCGCCGATATTCTTATACGGCATAAAATACTGCTTGAAGGTCTTTTCCTCATACGGCATAAGAAAGGTAAAATCAGGCTGATTATCGGTGAACACGCCTGTCATAAGCTCAATATAGGGGCCGTTTTCATCCGTCAGATTTCTGTCCCATGCCTTTCCGAAATCACCGCAGCCCCATGTCCACTGCTTTTTACCCGGCGAAATATGATGATCCGCAATATGCATAAGTCCGGCATTTACACCGTAATCATAGTTTCCCACAAAGTCATAATCGGAATGATATGCCATGTATGAGGTGGGGACGGGAATATTCTTATATCTTGATATGTCAACGCCCTCGCTGTAGTCCATGTTATAATATGTACCGGTTGCTATAGGGAACTTTGATACTCCGCGCTTACCGTGATCCATAACGGCATGAACATCGGGAGGGAATATCGACTGTGTATTTTCATTGACCGCCACCGCGGGATTTGCCCACCACAGGAAGGTCTGCGGAATTTCTGTCGGATTATACAGCTTACCCTTTATTTCAAGATATGCCTTATCAGGATAAAGCGTAAAGCCCGCCATACCCTTTGTATGATACATATTTTCAATTTCACCGCACCATACGGTTACGGAGCCGTCGTCATTATGCCGTATATCATAGTCAACACAATCAAAGGTTGACGGGCGGTGATGCTGCGGCCAGTTAAACTCTATGCCTCCTGAGATCCACGGACCCGCAAGCCCGACCAAAGCCGGCTTTATTACCTCGTTGTAATATACAGCGTCATAGCCGTTTGTCTTGTCATACATTCGCTGTATTCTGCCGCCTAATTCCGGCAAAATCATAATTTTCAGATATTTATTCTCAAGGAATATCGCAATATACTCCTTATCAACCTTTTCATCGCTGACGCTCTCCGTCACGGGATGAGGATATACCTTTCCCGAGCTTCCCTGATAGACGCGCTTTTCAAGAAACATCGGATGCCTGCACGGCTCCCCTGCTTCATAGGTAGGTATTATCACGCGCTCCTGCGTTACCTTTACTTCATCCATTTATATTATCTCCTTAATTAAAAGCTTCCGATTTCCATATACTTCTTCAATTAGTATATCACATAAAGCATGATTTCGCAACCGGAAAAATAAAAATATGCAGCTGTATTTTTTATTCTTAATTGCCAAAGTAAATTCTCGTGTAAAATGTTTCCATAGAGAATTTAGT
>JBJEFT010000487.1:0-3670 GCA_051874315.1 Candidatus Ornithomonoglobus sp. | reverse complement strand
GATCCGCCATTGTATAAAATGAGTAAAACGAATCCGTATCAAACATTTTAAAATCCACAATATAAATTGATATTGTTGGTCTTATGTCGCTGTAGCTGTCGCCCTTCTTAAGCTGACGACCGTAACGCTGCGCCCAGTAGTATAAGCCGCGTTCGGGAAAATCGCCGTTATTGCTTATCTGTATTTCAACATTGATAAGCCCCTTATTTGTTGTCATATTCAGGTCAAGCCTTGTGAATTTCTGATCAATCTCATCGGGCGCTACCTCTGAATCAAAAATAGCTGTGGAACCGCAGCGGTTCAGCATTGTTTTTCAAAGGTCGGTGTTGACATTATGGTATTTAAAATATTGACTGCGTTTCTTTGCAGCTGCGCCGTTGTTATTTCGCCGTTGTGCAGTCTGTCCATAATTTTTGCGGCGGTCGCCTCGACATCCGCGTTTACCATGAACACGTCGTTCTGAGCCGCTATATGCTTTGCGCGGTTCTGCGACACCTCTCCGTTTTCAACGCAGGAGTTCGCCCACCAGTCTGTCATGACAAGTCCGTCATAGCCCCATTCCTCTCTTAACAGCCTTGTGTTGAGGTCATAGCTTGCGGAGCAGTATGTACCGTTGAGCTTGTTGTATGCCGTCATAAGCATCTTTGTCTTTCTGCCGCGTATAACCATTTCAAACGGCTTTAAGTAGATTTCTCTCAGCGCTCTTTCCGAGCAGAGGGTGTTTACAAAATGTCTGCGCCATTCCTGATTGTTTGTCGCAAAATGCTTTATTGTTCCGCTTATGCCGCTCTGCTGCATTCCCTCGCACATTGCGCCCGCCATTATTCCGGTCAGATACGGGTCCTCCGAAAAATACTCAAAATTCCTGCCGCACAGCGGGAAACGGTGAATATTCATGCCCGGACCGAGCAGAGAATCAACTTCATGGGAATACACCTCCATACCCTCATAGGAATACAAGAGCCTTGCAAGCTCCGGGTTCCATGTGCATGCCATCAGCGTTCCGTTGGGGCAGAGCGTCGCCTCATCTCCGTTGTCAAACCGCAGTCCTGAGGGACCGTCCGTAAGACATATCACCGGGATACCAAATTTTTGCAGCGAAAATGTTGTTCCGCCTATCGCGCCCACGCAGCCGGGACGGGTCTTGCTGCTGTTTATTCCCTCGCCCTGTGAAAGACACGCGAGGTCATAGTTACTGAGCTGCGAAACAAAATCCTCCATTGACGCGCTGCCGTTATAAACATCGGCGAGCTTTATGCCCTTGTCGCCACTGTACGGAATTTCCCTCAGGCGCTTTGCCTTGTATTCCTTATCCTCCGGCTCTATTGTCTCATATGCGATCTTGCCGTTGTCGTTGATCATTCGTTTAAGCGTATTGTTTACGGCAAACAGCGCCGAAAGACGCTGTGTTACAATATCACTTTCGTTATCGTATTCAAGCACCTCCGCCGCGCTGTGTGAATCGGTGCCGCAGTATACTCTGTATTTTCCCTTATCCAGAACATAGCAGGATCTGTTTCCGGTCACGCCCGTATCGTCATATGCCGCCATTGCGTTCACCGCAAATTCCAACGAAAGTGTTTCGCTCTCCCCCGGCGCAAGCTCCCTTGTCTTTGCAAACGCCGCAAGCGCCTTAGCCGGCCGTGTGAGCGCCGTCCCTGCAGCGCCGTAATATATCTGTACCGTTTCCTTTCCGGCATACGCTCCCGTATTTGTAACGGTAACCTCGGTTATGATCCTTCCGTCCTCCGCTCTGCCGCTTATCCCCGACAGCTCAAAGGATGTGTAGCCCATGCCGTAGCCGAAGGGGTACATGACCTTATCCGGCGCAAAGGTTTCAAAATATCTGTAGCCTACAAATATATCCTCCTCATAGGCGTTCTCGTCAAACCCTCCGAAATTATTATATGCCGGATGCTCCTCAATATTAAACGGAATTGTGTCGCTGAGCTTTCCCGACGGATAACGCTTTCCGCACAGCAGCTCCGCGGCGGCTCTTCCGCCCTCCTGTCCGCCCTGCCATACATAAAGCACAGCGTCGATATTATATTGATCTGTCCACTTCATGTCAATTATATTTCCGGTGTTTAGAACAACGCACACCTTAGCAAATGCCGCTCTTACGTTTTTGAGCATTTCCCTTTCTGCGTCGGTAAGCAGCCAGCTTCCCGCCTCGTTTGCCGCGTCCTTGTCCTCTCCGGCGGTTCTTGCGATTATCACAACGGCTGTATCGCCGAATCCCGCCGCTTTAGCGGCAGTTTCCGCATCAACGGGCATCTCCTCCTGGCACCACGGCTCCACCCAGCCGTCACCATTATCATACGGATGCTCCTTTACCCACTGCGCATATATCCCTCCAAGCGCGGTATTTACGGATATATCCTCCTGCTTTAAAAGCTCATCATAAATATTTGTCTTGTACGGAACATGCACCATTCCGCCCGAGCCCGTTCCGCTCTTATAGTAATCATTCTGCATTCTTCCGAAAACAGAAACTCGGCTGCCCTTTGCCAGCGGGAGAACCCCGTTATTTTTAAGCAGCACCGCGCCCTCCGCGCAGGCGACAGCGCATATTTTTTCTATTCCGCAAACAGGCGTCTGCTCCACATCACCGAGCACAACACCGTTTACGGTTCTTTCAGATATTTTCATGTCCGTTACCTCATATAATTATTTATATCATAATTATAATACATGAGCGCGGAAAATTCAACCGCAAAAAAATATATTTAAAGAAAACATTACATTTCCTTAACCGAACATACTCATAAGCTGCGCGGTAATAAGACCGCCGCCCGTCCCTATTACATAGCCCAGGAGCGCCATAATTATCCCCACCGGAACGAGCGCGCTGCTGTAGGTGCCGGCAAGCACAGGAGCTGTTGCGGTGCCTCCGATATTTGCAAGCGATGCAACAGCGCATGTGAATATATCAAGCTTTAACAGCTTTGCAAGTATAAGCATTATAATAATATGGAATGCAAGGATTATCAGTCCCGCAAGCAGCCACAGATGCGCGTTAGCCATAGCGCCCAGATCTGCCCGCGACGCGATAAGCGCGATCACAATGTAAAGCAGCACATTTGAAATTTCCTCTGTTCCCTTAAGCCTGCCCAATGGCGTCAGAGCAAAGCACAGCCCCAGAGCCGTTACAGCAAGCACCGTCCATGTCGCCTTGTCAAAGAACGGCAGGGCGGCGCCTGTTATACTGCCAAGCTCCTGCGAGACTGCCGATACTATAAGTCCCGCTCCCATAATGATCGCTATATTCTGCCATGTGAGCGGTCTTGTGTCCGCCGCAGCCTCCGCAGCAAGCGCCTCTCCCACCGAGTCGATCACCCTCGTATCCGCCCCCGTCCATGCGTTAAAGCGATGCGAAAAGCCGATTGCCCACAGGAGGAACATCACATAAAAGGCGGCGCAGACCGAATCCATAACAAGCGCATAAGCCATTGCCCCCTCGTCAACATCAAGCGCCGCCTGGATCGCGAGCATATTGCCCCCGCCGCCCATCCAGCTGCCGCATAACGCTCCGAGAGGCCGCCATGCTCCCTCACCCAGCGCGCCGCCCATTATAGCGTATGATATGACAAAGCCCAGTCCTATTGAAACCGCAGCCGAAAAGAAGCCTATAAGCATCTTCGGTCCGAGCCTCACGATCTTTTTTAAA